>CAJXKO010000013.1 GCA_913055845.1 uncultured Bacteroidota bacterium
AGCATCGATCAGCCGGAGGAGGGCATGGTGCAGGAGACTGATGTGCTCGATACGTGGTTCTCCTCCTGGCTTTGGCCGTTCGCCACGCTCGGCTGGCCGGAGGAGACCGACGACCTGGAGAAGTTCTACCCGACCGACGTCCTCGTCAGCGGCTACGACATTCTCTTCTTCTGGATTGCCCGCATGATCATGGCGGGCTACGAGTTTACCGGTGAGCCGCCGTTCAAGAACGTGTTCATCACCGGCATGGTGAAGGACGCGCAGGGCCGCTGGATGTCGAAGAGCCTGGGCAACGGCATCGACCCGCTGGAGATGGTGGACCAGTACGGCGCCGACGCCACGCGCTTCACGCTCACGCTGCTGTGTGCGCAGGGACAGGACATCAAGCTGGCGCCGTCGAAGTTCGAGATGGGCCGCAACTTCGCCAACAAAATCTGGAACGCGTTCAACGTCTTCGGCCAGTTCATGGACCGGGACGCGGACGATGTCCCAACCCGCGACTACCAGCGGGAGCGCTCGTTCGAGGAGCTGGAGCTGACGGAGCAGTGGATGCTCCACCGCCTCCACACGGCCATCCAGGACATCGAGGAGTCGCTGGATCGCTACCGCCTCAACGAGATTGCGGAGCGGGTCTACGATGTCTTCTGGCGCGACTACTGCGACTGGTACCTGGAGCTCATCAAGCCGCCGTACGGGGAGGAGATGGACGAAGACAAGATCGCCCTGGCGGCCGAGATCTACGAGACGCTCCTGAAACTGCTGCATCCGCTGATGCCCTTCATCACCGAGGAGCTGTGGTGGAAGGTGCGCCCCCGAGAGGCGCACGAGGCCTGCATTGTGGCCGACTGGCCGGAGGCCGATGAGGCCCTGATGGACGCGGAGGCCGCCGAGACGTTCGAGGTGATTCAGGAGATGATCTCCGGCGTGCGCGGCATCAAGAGCGACTACGGCGTGGGGCTGGGGCAGGACATTGCGGCGACCGTGAACGTGCCGGCGGATGATGAGAAATTGGCCGACACGGTCCGTCAATACGCCGACTACTTCGACAAACTGGCGAGCGTCACCGACCTTACCGTGCAGCCGGGGGCCGAGAAGCCGAAGGCCAGCGCGTCGGTCGTGGTGGGGCGCTGCGAGGTGTTCGTACCGCTCGCCGGCATGATCGATTTGGAACAGGAACGCGAGCGCCTCCGCGGCGAGATTGAAAACAAGGAAGGTTTTCTGGAGAGCGTGGAGCAGAAGCTCAACAATCCCCAGTTCGTGAACAAGGCGCCCGACGAGGTCGTGAGCCGCGAACGACAAAAGCGGGAGGACGCAATGGCGGAGCTAGAGCGGCTCCGGGACAACTTGGCCGACCTGGAAGAGGTGTAGTCCAAATACCTATTGCTTGCAGCGGAGTTGTTCTTGCTAGAGTGAGGGAGGGCAAGTCCCGTGGGGTTTGGCGTTGGAGCGGGGCGGTCCATGATTGTACTGTAAATCCTGCTGCTTGAGTCCAGGCAGTCGGGATCCGCGGCGGCCCACGCGCCTACGTCCAGGGTGATCCTCGAATTCAGAGGGACTTTTGTCTCTTCCCGACTTGGTACCCGTCGTCATGGCCGTTGACCGTCCGTACATTCTATTTCTGGCCACTGTCTTTCTCGCGATAGTCGTTGCGGCCTGTAGCGGGGGAGATGGAGGAAGCAAAGAGGCAACGGTCGTGAACCCACGTCTCTTGCAGACGCCGAGCGGGGAGCGGGTCTTTGCGGGCACGCTCGTAAACCCTGGAGCGTCCACCATCGGCATCGCCGAAATCGAGGTCGGTCTTTACGATGATCAGGGAGGGCGCATCGAGACAATGCGCATTCAGGTACAGGACGTCACCCCGGGCGACTCCGTCGAGTTCAATCAGACCATCGACTCGGACCGCCCCATTCAGCAGGCCCAGGTGCAGGGCGTCCTCATTCCGTAGCACGCGCGGGCCTCCGGAGCACGCGCGGGCCTCCGGGGCCTGAGACAAACGAAAGGACCCCGGCAGCCAAGCGCTGCGGGGTCCTTCGCTCCATCAAAGCAGAGTGAGCGCCGCTAGTACTTCGGCACATCCGCGTCGATCTCGTCACTCCATGCAAGAACGCCGCCGGCGAGGTTGGACGCGTTGTAGCCCTTTTCGCGCAGAAACTCGGTGGCCTTCGCCGAGCGACCGCCCGAGCGGCAGTGCACCACAATCTCGTCGCCCGGACTTGCCTCCAGTTCATCGAGGCGATCCTCCAACTCGTCGACTGGGATAAGCTGGTCGGCGTCGATGCTGGCAATGTCGGCCTCGTACGGCTCGCGCACGTCGAGCACGAACGGGGCATCGCCCGCGTCGCGTCGCCGCTTGAGGTCGTGAACGGAGAGTTCGGGGATGGCGTTGTCGGAGTCGGACACGTCAGCGTCGGCAGTTCCGTTTGTGGAGGCATCGTTGTCTTGCGGAATCCCGCAAAACGCCTCGTAGTCGATCAGTTCCGTCACTGTCGGATTTTCGCCGCAGACCGGGCAGTCCGGATTCGTGGGGACGTTGACCGTGCGGAAGTCCATGCTCAGGGCGTCCACCATTAGCAAGCGTCCGATTAGGGGCTCCCCCACGTCGGCCAGAAGCTTAATGACCTCGGTGGCCTGCAGCGTGCCGATGAGGCCGGGGAGGATGCCGAGCACGCCGCCCTCGGCGCAGGACGGGACGAGACCCGGTGGGGGCGGCTCTTCGTAGAGACAGCGGTAGCAGGGGCCGTCCTCGGTGGCGAAGACGGAGACTTGGCCCTCAAACCGGAAGATGGATGCGTAGACGTTGGGTGTGCCCGTCATCACGCAGGCGTCGTTGACGAGGTAGCGGGTGGGAAAATTGTCCGTCCCGTCGGCCACCACGTCGTAGTCGTCGATGATGCCGAGCGCGTTGTCGCTTGTGAGCCGCACCTCGTGCCGCTCCACCTCCACGTGTGGGTTGAGGTCTTCCAGGCGCTCGGACGCGGCGTCCAGTTTGGGCCGCCCTACGTCGCTCGTGCCGTAGAGAATCTGACGCTGGAGGTTGGAGGCCTCCACGGTGTCGAAGTCGACGAGGCCGATCCGCCCCACGCCCGCGGCGGCGAGGTAGGTGGCGGCGGGCGAGCCGAGGCCCCCCGCGCCGACGAGGAGGACGGACGCGTTCTTGAGTTTCTCCTGCCCCTCCCGGCCAAATTCAGGCAGCGTCAGGTGACGGCTGTAGCGCTGGAGTTCCTCCGAGGTCAGTTCGGCCTGCGTCTCGTCGGGTGCTGCTGTGGTTGTAGACATGTCGTTGGTCCGGTTGATGATCGATAACCGCGCATTTCGGCGTTCGGATCGCGCATCACGTGTGGCCACTCGGGCCTCGACGACATGCGCAATGCGAAGTGTGCACGGCCGCCGGTACTCGGGAAGCGGCTTCCCACGAGGGCGGCCGTGTTGGGGAGGTGTTTCACCCACCCGCAATCGACGGAACGATGGACACCTCGTCACCCGACTCCAGCGCGGTGTGGACGCCGTCGCCGAAGCGTACGTCTTCATCGCCCACGTAGATATTCACGAATTGGCGAAGCTCGTCGTTCTCGTTGTAGAGGTTGTCGGCGAGGTCAGGGTAGCGGTCCACGAGGGTGCGGAGCGCCGTGTCCACCGTGTCGGCCTCCACGTCGACGGTCGACTGGCCGTCGGTGGCGGAGCGGAGCGGCGTCGGGATGCGTACGGTGACGGTGGTGGTTTCAGTCGTTGGCATGGTGGTAGGACGTTGAAGGTTGGAGGGTAAAACGTTGAAGCGAGGGGAAGCATGAGGGCGTGAACACGTGGAAGGGGAGGACACTCACCTCCGGGCATCCATGTATCCAAATCCCCCGAAGCATCCAGGCCGATCGTGCAGGGAAATTCACTCGTTTGGGAGCTACATAAGTTCAGGGTCGGGCAAAACAATGTCCTCCCTCCGAAACTCCGAGCGGTTGAGGGCGAGGGTCCAAGCGGTCACCGCGTCGGGCGTGCCGTCGTGAACGGAAACGATGACATACGTGTAGCCGGGGAAAGTCGCCTCCGCTAGGTCTGTCTCCGACGGGCGGGCCGGGTGGTCGGGGTGCGAGTGGTAGATGCCCACTACGTCGAGGTCCTGCTCCTGCGCCGCCGCGTCCGCCCGGCGATAGTCATCCGCAGTGAGTTCGTAGCGCCGCTCGCGGTTCTCGGCGCGGCGATTCGTGGCCTGGTGCAGTGCCGTGACGCGGTTCGTGCCCTTGCCCGTCACGGTACCGAGCAGAAAGCCGCAGCCTTCCTCGGGGTAGGCGTCGGCACCATGTTGGCGGATGGCGTTCAGGATCGAATTCGTCGTTTCCATCAGGATCTGTGTCGGTGAAAGAGGCCGATTGATGCGTGAAACGTGACACGTGAGGGGGGCTCCTCATTGGGGATCGTCCCCTCTTGGGAATAACGTCCCACGTATCACTCCTCAGTCCAAAAGTCATCGCTCAGATACCGCGTGCCGGTGTCGCAGAGGATGGTGACCACGACGCCCGCTTCCAGCGAACGGGCCACGTCGAGCGCGGTGGCCACGTTTGCACCGGCCGAGGGGCCCACAAGCAGGCCCTCGCTCCGGGCCAGCCGGCGCGTCATAGCGACCGCCGTTTCGGTGGTGCACGTGCGGTGGGCGTCTGCGAGGTCGGCGTCGTACAGCCCGGGCACAATGGCCGTCTCCATATGCTTCAGGCCTTCCAGGCCGTGCATCGCCGTCTCCGGCTGCAGGGCGATGCCCTGGATCGACGGGTCGTGCGCCTTCAGTCGGCGCGTGACGCCCATGAACGTGCCGGTGGTGCCGAGACCGGCCACGAAATGCGTCACCTGGCCCTCGGTCTGTTCCAGAATCTCGGCGCCCGTGCCGTCGTAGTGGGCCTGCCAGTTCGCGTCGTTGTTGTATTGGTCGGGGTAGAAGTAGCGGTCGGGCTCCGCCGCCACCAGTTCCTTTACCCGCTCTTGGGCCCCATCCGTCCCGGTCATGGGGTCCGTCAGAATGAGCTCAGCGCCGTAGGCCCGTAGCACTTTTTTGCGCTCTTCGGACGCGTTTTTGGGGAGGGCGAGCGTCACGTCCAGTCCCTTTGCGGCCCCGATCATGGCATAAGCGATGCCCGTGTTGCCACTCGTCGCGTCGATAAGCGTCTGGTCGCGACGAAACGCACCGGAGTCGAGCCCCGCTTCGATCATACGAAGGGCCGGCCGATCTTTCACTGAGCCGCCGGGATTAAGGTGCTCCGCCTTGGCATAGACCGAGACCGTCCCCGGCAGGTCGGTCGCAAGGCTATCGAGTCGCAGCAGAGGGGTTTGGCCGATGGCGTCGACCAAGTCCGACGCAGGTCGGGCGACGGCGGAGGACGAGGCAGGGGACACGGCAGTACTCATCGGCGAAAAAGACAGAGTGATCAAAAGAAAAAGCCTCTCACGGACACACCGGAGAGGCTACAGGGGCAAGCAGAATGTCGGGGCGAACCTCAGCGCTCGGTCGCAGGGGGCAGGGCCCCGATCAGACGCAGCCTCTCCGTGGAGGACCGACAGCACCGACAGCAACACCGGATCGCATCCGGCGCCACGGTCGTCCAGACCGCAATGGAAGAGGCAGGCGAGAGCATGAAGGGGGGTGAAAGCGTGAGATATCAATGCCAAAACGGCATGCTCTGCTACATTCCCATCCTCGAGAACGTTCCCGGGTCCACGCGGGCCCTCGTCATCGTCACATTTTTGAAGGGGATTCGCGTTTGGGAGGGGGCGGACGGGAACGGTCCGTCCTGCGCCGGATTTTGCACAGCCGAATCCTACGTGCCCCACCCTGCTGCGCCATGCACGCGTCCGCCGACGCACTCGATCACGAACGCTTCCTCCGCGCTGCCATCCAGGAGGCTTTGTCGTCCAAAGAGTCCGGCAATCCGCCGTTCGGGGCCGTACTGGTGGGGGCGGAGGGCACCGTCCTGGACCGGGCCGGCAACACGGAGGCGCGAACGGGGGACTGCACAGGCCATGCCGAAACCAATCTTGTCCGTGCCGCCTCGCAGCAGTACGAGATGGATCGATTGCAGGACGCAACCCTCTACGCCAGCACGGAGCCGTGCGCCATGTGTGCGGGGGCGATCTTCTGGGCTCGCATCGGGCAGGTGGTGTTTGGCCTGCGGGCAGAGCGACACTACGAGATGAAGGGTGAGGCCGGGCGCCAGCTCCACCTATCGTGTCGCGAGGTGCTTGATCGGGGAAACCACGACGTAGCGGTCGTTGGGCCGGTACTCGAAGACGAGGCCGCGGCTGTTTTCGGGGAAGAATGACGTAGAGCACAGTCGTAGGGGCACGGAGGACTTGTAACGATGCAGGGCGGAAGCAGTCGAAGAACGACCCCCGCATCGAACCAGACTCGAAGCTCCGGGTAGCACTTGCCTCCACGCAGTTCCCGCGGCCCGCCGCGGGGAGGTCTTTGTTGGATTCTTTTGCTAGTTCCATGAGCAATTCCGCGTCGTCCGCCTCGTCGGAGTCCGCCCCCGAAGAGACGGGCTGGTCGTCTCGAACCAAGCGCTTGCTGGCCGTCGGCCTCACCGTTGTCGTACTCGTCGGGCTGGCCCTCCCCAAGATTAGTGGCTCCGAATCCTCCTCCGGAAGCGATAGCGGATCGAGCGACGCCCCGACACGCGTGGATGCGACTGTAGTGCAGCCTGGAATCGTGACGGAACGGATTCGCACCACAGGCACGCTACGGGCCGATGAGTCGGTAGAGGTAGCGAGCGAGGCCTCGGGCAAGATCACGGACATCCAGTTTGAGGAGGGCACGCGGGTTCAGCAGGGCGACCTGCTTGTGCAGATCAACGATTCGGAGCTGCAGGCGGAGAAACAGCGCCTGCAGCACCAGCTTCGACTAGCCGAAGACCGCGCCGAGCGCCAAAGGCAGTTGCTGGCCGAAGGGGGCGTGAGTCAGGAAGAGTACGACGCCACCGTGAACGAGGTGGAGGTCTTGAAGGCCGACCTGAAGCTTGTGGAGGCACGCATCGAGAAAACGAAGGTCCGTGCCCCATTCGACGGCGTCGTGGGACTGCGAGCAGTGAGCGAGGGCGCGTATTTGAGCCCACAGACGCGAATCACGACGCTGCAGCGCATCGATCCGGTCAAGGTCAACTTCTCAGTGTCCGAAAAATACGCCTCCCGAGTGGGCCCGGGCCAGTCTGTTATGTTCAGCGTACGGGGGCGCGAGGACCGCATGACGGGGGAAGTCTACGCGACTGACACGGAGGTCGACTCCGACACCCGTACCCTCCAGCTACGTGCCCGTGCCCCAAATCCCGGTGGCATGCTCCGCCCCGGCATGTTTGCCGACGTGACCGTTACCCTTGGCACCATCGACGACGCCATCGTAGTGCCGTCCTTCGCCGTGCTCCCCACCCTTGATGGCCAACGCGTCTTCGTCGTCGAAAACGGCACCGCTCAACCGCGCAACGTTGCGCTCGGCGTCCGCACCGACTCCACCGTGCAGGTGACCGACGGTCTTGCGCTCCGCGACACGGTCATTACGTCCGGCATCCAAGAAATGCGCGCCGGGCTGCCGGTTCGGATTGAGACGCTCGAATGAGACACGGTCCGTGAAACGTAAGGCGTGATACGTGAGGGGTCCCTCGCTGTCGATCACGCATCACGGTTCACGCATCACGGATTACGCCCAGACGCTCAGACGCAGATGTCCCTCTATTCCCTCAGCATTCGCCGGCCCGTTCTGTCGACGGTGTTCGCGCTGCTCATCATGATTTTCGGGGCGGTGGGTTTCTACTTCCTGGGCGTGCGCGAGTACCCCGCCGTGGACCCGCCCATCATTAGTGTTACCACCCAGTACCGCGGGGCCAACGCCGACGTAATCGACTCGCAGATCACCGAGCCGCTGGAGGAGCAGATTAACGGCATCGATGGCATCCGCACCATCGAGTCGGTGAGCCGGCAGGGGCGCTCGACCGTCACGGTGGAGTTCGACCTGGGGGCCGATCTCGAACGGGCGGCCAATGACGTGCGCGAGCGGGTGAGCCGCGCCCAACAGCAGCTCCCGCCCGACGCTGAGCCGCCCAGCGTCTCAAAGTCCGACGCCAGCGCGCCGCCAATTGTCTTTCTGAATATCAAGTCGGACACGCGGAGCCTGATGGAGCTCACGGAGATTGCCGATAAGCGCTTCAAAGAGCGGCTTCAGACCATCGAGGGGGTGAGCCGTGTCGACATTTGGGGGGAGAAGACCTATTCGATGCGCCTCCAGCTCGATCCCCAGCAGCTCGCGGCCTACAACTTGACGCCGCTTGACGTGCGCCGCGCGCTCGACCGCTCGAATGTAGAGCTTCCATCCGGGCGCATTGAGGGGAAAACGATCGAGCTTACGGTACGGACGAAGAGCCGTTTAGAGACCGTTGAGGAGTTCAATTCGCTCATCCTGAAGCAGAGTGAGAGCGGGCAGACCGTGCGGCTGGAGGACGTGGGGAAGGCCGACATTGCGCCGCTCAACCAGCGGACGCTCCTGCAGCGGGACGGCGTGCCCATGGTGGGGGTCGTCCTGCGTCCCCTTCCCGGCGCCAACTACATCGACATCGTCGATGAATTCTACAACCGGCTCGACCGCATCCGGTCCGACCTGCCCAGCGACCTGGAACTCGGCATCGGGTTCGATAACACCGAGCCCATCCGTGATAGCATCAGCGAGGTGCAGCAGACGATCTTCATCGCGTTTCTCCTCGTGGTGCTTATCATCTTCCTGTTCCTACGCGACTGGCGGTCCACGTTGATTCCGCTGGTGGTGGTGCCCATCGCCCTCATCGGGTCGTTCTTTGTGATGTACGCGATGGGCTTCTCCATCAACGTGCTCACCCTGTTGGCGCTGGTGCTGGCCATTGGGCTGGTGGTGGACGACGCCATCGTGGTGCTGGAGAACATCTACGCCAAGATTGAGGAGGGGAAAGAGCCCATCGTGGCGGGCCTGGAGGGGACGCGCGAGATTTTCTTTGCCGTCGTGGCGACCTCCGTGTCGCTCGTTATCATCTTCACGCCCATCATCTTTATGGGCGGCCTCACGGGGCAGCTGTTCAAGGAGTTTGGGGTGGTGATTGCGGGGGCGGTGGCGTTCTCCTCGTTCGTGGCGCTCACGCTTACGCCCATGCTGTCCACGCGCCTCCTGAAGCAGCGGGAGCAGAAGCCGTGGGTCTACCGCAAGACCGAGCCCTTCTTTGAGGCGCTCACCGACGCGTACCGTCGCTCCCTGGAGTCCTTTATGGAATATCGGTGGATGGCCTTCGTCATCATGGCCGGGTGTGCAGCGCTCATCGCAATGTTTCACTTCACGCTGCCGCAGCAGCTGGCGCCGCTGGAGGACCGGAGCCTCGTGCGCATCAGCACAACGGCCCGAGAAGGAGCCACCTACGACTACATGAGCGGGTACGTAGACAAGATGTACCAGGCGCTCAACGAAACCATTCCGGACAAGCACCAGCGTGCCACCATCTCGGTTACCTCCCCGGGCTTTGGGGCAGCCAGCTCGGTGAACTCGGCGTTCATGTTCACGCGATTGGTCCCGCCGTCCGAGCGCGATGTCTCGCAAATGCAGTACGCCGACAGCCTGCAGGCGGCCTTCGGGGAGCTGGAAGGGGCGCGCACGTTTGTCTCGCAGGAGCCGACAATTTCGGTGGGCGGAGGGGGCGGTAGCCTCCCGGTGCAGTACGTCCTACAGACGTCCAGTGTCGAAAATCTCCGCGAGACGCTGCCGGAGTTTCTGCAAGAGGCGCGCGCTCAGGAAGAACTCGCCTTCGTGGACGTGAACCTGAAGTTCAACAAGCCCGAGCTGCAGGTGGAGATCGACCGTGCGAAGGCCAACAATATCGGCGTCTCCCCGCTCGACGTAGCGCAGACCTTGCAACTGGCGCTGGCAGAGCAGCGTGTGGGCTTCTTTGTGCGGGACGGAGAGCAACGGGAGATTATCGCGTCGGCCAACGAGGAAAGCCGCGACGAGCCCATCGACTTGACGAGCCTCTACGTGCGTTCGTCGAGCGGGGAACCGGTGCCGCTGGATAACCTCGTGTCGGTGAGCGAACAGGCCACGCCGCCGCAGCTCTTCCGGTTCAACCGTTACATGTCGGCCACCGTGAGTGCCCGTCCCGCATCCGGTAGCACAATCGAGGACGGCATCAACGCGATGGACCGCGTGGCGGAGGACGTGCTGGGACCGTCCTTTACGACGGCGCTCTCGGGGCAGTCGCGTGACTTCCAGGAGACCTCCAACCAGCTGCTATATGTCTTCGGCCTGGCGCTGTTGCTCATCTACCTTGTGTTGGCGGCCCAGTTCGAGAGCTTCCGAGATCCGCTCATCATCCTCTTCACCGTGCCGCTGGCGCTGGCGGGCGCCATGCTGTTCCTCTGGTACTTCAACCAGTCGATCAACATCTTCAGCCAGATCGGCATGGTGATGCTGATTGGGCTGGTGGCGAAGAATGGCATCTTGATTGTCGAGTTTGCGAACCAGCGCAAGGCGGCGGGGCTCTCCATCCGCGAAGCCATTGAGGAAGCGGCCGCGGTGCGCTTCCGGCCCATCCTCATGACGGCGCTTTCCACCATCCTTGGCGTGCTCCCCATCGCGCTGGCACTAGGGGCCGGGGCCGAGAGCCGCATGCCGATGGGGATCGCGGTCATCGGTGGGCTTCTCGTGGGCACGATCTTCTCGCTCTACGTGATTCCCGCCACGTACACCTACCTCACGAGTGAGGACGCCGGGCCGGTGCTCGTGGGAGGCGACGGAGCCGCGGCCGGCGATGGACTGCCCGAGGCGGAGGGGGCGACGCAACAGCAGGTGGCGTCTTCGTAGGGAGGCTTCAGTGTTGCGTATTGCGTAGTGCGTATCTGATGCGTGAAACGTGATACGTGAGGCTGCCTCCAACCATCGATCACGCATCACTTCTCACGCATCACGTTTCACGCGTCCCGTACATGATCCCTCGTGTTCGTCTCGTCCCGGGCCTTTTCCTCCTCGTCGGGGCGGTGCTCGTGCCGTCGCTTGCGCAGGCCCAACAGTCGGAGGCCCGCGACACCCTCCGCCTTGATGCCGCCGTTCAGCGCGCCCTCGACAAAAACCAGCAGGCCCAGATTGCTCGACGACAGGCCGACATTGCCGAGAACAACGTCTCGCTCGGCAACGCAGGCTTTCTGCCGACGCTCACCGGGCAGGCCGGGTACTCCGAGACGGTTTCGTCGTCCGATCAGACCTTCCTCGACGGGCAGACTCAGAACACGGACGGAGCGACGACCACCCAGACCACCGCCGAGGCCAACCTGCGGTGGACGGTCTTCGATGGCCTGCGCCCGTACGCCACGTACAATCGCCTCGGGGCCGAGCGCGACCGGCAGGCGGCCGCCACGATGGAAGAAATTGAGGCGCTAGTGGCGGACGTCATTGATGGGTACTACGATGTGGCGCGCCAGCAACAGCAACTCGACGTACTGCGGGAGGCAGCCTCCATCTCCCGCGAGCGCCTGCGCATCGTGGAGACGCGGCGCGAGTTAGGCTCGGCGTCGGATTTGGAGGTACGGCAGGCCCGTGTGGACCTCAACGCCGACTCGGCGGCGGTGCTACGCCAGCAAACCGCTCTCGTAAACGCGAAAACCCAGCTCAACCAGCTCCTGGGCCGCTCTGGCGACGCGCCGATCCGCTACGCCGTTACGTCGTCGATTGATGTCGACACGAGCCTCGGCTACCAGCCCCTCCAGAAAACGGCCCTCCAGGAAAGCCCGGCGCTCGCCCAGGCCCGCCAGGCCCTGCAGGCGGCTCGGGCAGCCACCCGTGAGGCCCGCGCGGACTTCTTTCCCACCGTCGACCTCACTGCTGGCTACGGCTACTCACAGCTCGATGCCGAGAGCGGCTTCCTGCAGGAGAGCACCAGCACTGACCTCACGTACGGTATATCCCTCACCTTCGATCTGTTCGACGGCCTCAACCGATGGCGGCGCCGGCAGAACGCGCAGATTCGCACCACCAATGCCCGCCTCGCTGTTCAGGACGTGCGCTCCCGCCTCACGACCGAGCTGACGAGCGCCTACGAGCGGTACCAGAACCGGCTCCGGCTCGTGCAGCTGGAGCAGCAAAATCTGAGTGCCGTGCAGGCCAACGTCGACGTCGCGCTGAGGCAGTTCGAGGTGGGCACCATCACGAGTGTGGAACTGCGCGAGGTCCAAGAGCAGTTCATTCAGGCGGAGAGTCGCCTCCTCACCGCCCAGTTCGAGGCGAAGCGGGCCGAGGTGGAGCTCCTCCGCCTGAGCGGGCAGTTGCTTAGGCGGTATGAAGGACGGTAGGCGGGGAGCGAGGACACATCGGCGTTCGATGTCCCTTTCCGGTGCTTCCTCCCCCACCCCCGCGTGCTAGATGCGACAGGTGCGGATGTCGGTAATAATGATGCCGCGGGCGTCGAGCTCCGTGAGCTCATCCATTACCTCGTTGACTGAGTCGCGCTCGATCATGGCCTTCACGGCTACCCACCCCTCCTTGCTAAGCGGGGAGACGGTGGGGGACTCGATGCCGGGCGTAATCTCGCGGGCCTCCGGCAGGTTTTTCTTCGGCAGGTCGTACTCCACCACCACGTACTCACGGGCCACGATGATGCCCTCTACACGCTCCGCGAAGCGTTGGGCGGCCTCCTTCTCCATGGTCCTGCCGTTTTGGGCCACCAGCACCGCCTCTGTGTTCAGGATGGGATCCCCGATGGTCTTGAGACCCGCTTCGTCGATGGTGCGGCCTGTTTGCACCACGTCCGCAATCACGTCGGCCACGCCGAGCTGGATAGAGATTTCCACCGCGCCGTCCAGCGAGATCACGCGGGCGTCCACGCTGCGCGTCTCCAGGTCGCGGCGGACGAGGGTGTCGTAGGAGGTCGCGATGCGGGTCTCGTCTGTAAAGTCGTCCGGCGTGAGGTCCGTCGACTTGGGGGCCGCGTAGCAGAAGCGAGCCGCGCCAAAGCCGAGGTCCAGGACGTGCGTCACGTCGGCCCCGCTGTCGTACGTAAGGTCGAGCCCAGTGACGCCCAGGTCAATGATGCCCTTGCTCACGTACGTGGCAATGTCCCGAGGACGCAAGAAGACGAACTCGACGCCGTGGTCGGGGTCGCGCACAGAGAGTTCACGGCCCCGACGGCGGCAGTGATAGCCGGCCTCGTCGGCCAAGTCCACGGCCCCGTCCGCCAGGG
The DNA here is from genome assembly GCA_913055845.1 of uncultured Bacteroidota bacterium. GTDB lineage: Bacteria > Bacteroidota > Rhodothermia > Rhodothermales > Salinibacteraceae > Salinibacter. The sequence goes on from CAJXKO010000013.1 coordinate 13,209, forward strand.
CGCCTTTGTTGGGAAGAGCAATCTGTAGCATCAAGCGGTGCAATTGGTGATGAGCGAAAGTGGCTTCGGGCTCGGGGCTTGGGACCGGAGGGATAGAACAGACTATGAGTCCCGGATCTCCGTGCTCCCGTGCAGTTACAGATGTTCGTACACGTCTTCAAGATCAAGGTCGCACGCAATCATGAGGACCTGAAGATGATACAGGAGCTGCGAGATCTCCTCGGCGGTACGGTCGGTCCCCTCGTGCTCGGCGGCCATCCACACCTCCCCCGCCTCCTCTAGTACCTTCTTGCCGATTGCGTGCCGGCCCTCATTGACAGCCGCCACGGTTCCGGAATCGGGATCTTGGCGGGCCACCTTGTCGGTGAGCTCGTCGAATAGTTCCTCAAAGCGCTTCATGGGCGACGGGGACGGTGGAGGGAAAGAAGGTACATAGCATACGGGAGGGATCTGGCGGGCGAAACGACTTCTGCGGTGATTTCTAAAGAATTCAGTCCATGGATGAGGCCTGCGGAGCGTAAAAATTCCGAAAGGGGGCGTCGAGAAACCTGGACGTTCTGGACCGGCCTTCGTATACTTGCAGGCGAATTGTCCCGCAGTTCTCGGAATGTAAACGCGATCCCTCCTCCATATGTCTCAGCTCCTTTCACTCCGCTCCCCATACACGGCTCTCGTTGATCGACTTCGGGGAGAACGCGCCTCGGTTTTGCTCCAGGCAGTGGGCGTCGTCGGATTTGCTCTGCTGACGGCCCTCGCGGCCAAGGTGCAATTTCGCATCTATCTGTGGGAGGTGCCGATTACGCTGCAGACGGCGGCGGTCTACGCCAGCGGGCTCTACCTGGGCTGGCGCAACGGCCTGTTTGCGCAGGCCCTATACCTGATGCTCGGGTTCTTTCTGCCGGTCTTTGCGGGGGACGGATATGGGGTGGGCTATCTCTTCGGCGTGGCCTCGGCGGGCTACCTGCTCTCGTATCCGGCCGCCGCGGCGGTGATCGGAGCCCTCTCGAGGCGGTGGAAGGCCTTCTCGGGAAGCACCCTGGCTTCTATGGTGGGGGCAGCCATCATCTTCACATGTGGCGTCGTGTGGCTGCACTACGCGGCCGGGCATGGCTCCTGGATGGAGTCGATTGACAAAGGATTCCTCCGATTCGCGGTCATTGACCTCATAAAGGTGCTTGGCGTAGGACTCCTCTACAGTGGGACGCGCTCCTTGACGCGGGGAGAGACGTAGCCGACGGCAGGGGGACGCCTGAACGGAGGACTTGTTGGGGCCGAGGACTAATCAAGTCAAAAATTCCCCCGGCCGCCGTGCCGGAGGAGATCGGCGACAAGGCGAGGTTATAGCTTGTCGAGATCGATTTTCTCCTTGATGGCCTTGTAGGTGTCCCACGAGATGAGTACGGCGTGGGGCTCATTATTCTTCTGGATCAGTACGCCGTTGCGAGCCGACTGGACCTGGTCAATCAGATCGGAGGTCTCCGATCGCAACTCCGTGATGGTGGCAACGGCGTCTACGCCTTCGGTGTTGTACATCGTTGGGTACTGAGCATTGCTCGCGAGGCATGAGGGTCCTGCCTAAGGAGGGGCATCAGGACATTCAGAGGAGGGTAGGTGTTCGGAGTCGCTTACCGATTCGTACGGGCCTCTGGACGATTTCCCCTAAGACGTCCCGCGATGCAGAGGAACCGGTCCATGTAGGCGTCGGCGATCGGAGTGGCATACGCTAACCTCCACACGTTTCCCTGGAGGGAACCGCGTTCTTTCAGGAAAAGATCCGAAAAACGGGGGCATTTCGGAAAGAAAGTGAGGGACGAGTTCGTCGGCGAGTTTGGAGAGTCATTTCCTGGACTTTCGACGCACTCATGTCTGTCTCACCCCTGCATCTGGCAACGTACGGCACCCTCATGCAGGCGTTCGGGGGATGCAGCCGCCTGGGCATAGCGGATCGTGTATCGGTTGTGGGCACGTGCTGCTTTGAGGGAGTGCTATACGACCTGGGATCGTTTCCTGGGGCGGTGCCTGGCGAGAACATCGTGTACGGTGAGCTTCTGCGCCTTCATGATCCGCGGGTATGGTCTATCCTGGATCAATACGAGGGATACGATGCGGACCGTGAGGCGGACTCCCTGTTTGTTCGACGGCAGGTCGACCTGCGGGCGCCCCCCGAGCGGGCGGCCTGGGTGTACTGGTTCAATGGACGTCCGGATGGGGAGCGGATCGCGTCGGGGGACTGGGCGAGGTACAACGGAGGCAGTCCCTAATCCCCTCCAACACCCTCCTTATTTCGAATCACTGGGGCCCACTGCGCTGAACGGACAGGTCTTTGGGGGCGACGGATGGGCCTCTGAGTCCAAGGGGGGCGGCAGTCCGGCCCTGGGTTGGTTGGCGTCGGCCCGTTTCGTCAGGAACCTCCAAGGGCCGCTGGGCACCCGAGGCTGGACGGTTTGCCCGCCGACAGTCATAGGGATAGACGAGCCCTCGAGAGCGTCTCCCAGGGGAATCAAGAGCCCTCGTCGATCGATAGTTCGCTCATGCGCTGTTCCGCGTCTTCGAGCCGGTCGAGGCATTCGTTGGCCAGGGCCACGCCTTCTTCGTAGGCGTCGAGGGCCTCCTCGAGGGCCGGAGGATCGTCCTCGAGAGTGTCGACAATTTCTTCGAGGCGCTCCAAGGTGTCCTCGAACGAGCGGTCGGGGGAGGTCGAGGAGTCGGACATAGGTGGAGAGAGCAGAGAGACAAACAGGAGAGCGCACAGTACCAAGACGCCGCCAAGGCTTCGGTTCCGCTTGGTTCGCGATCCGGGCGACGAGGCCGCGAAGGGGAGGGCGTAGGCGGAGTCCCTGTCCAGATGCCTTGAAACCCTTCTCAGTCCAGGGCGCAGAATGGACGGTGGGCCCAGAAGTGCCTATCCTGTGCGTGTTCGGACAGACTCTCTCACCAGTTCTCTCTTCGAAGCCATGGATCTTGGACTCGACGGCCGCACCGCCATTGTCACGGGGGCGAGCCGGGGCATCGGCAAGTATATCGCCCTGGAATTGGCCCGTGAGGGCTGTCACATCGCCATCTGTGCACGCACCGAGGCGGACCTCGAAGACGCGGCGGAGGAAATCCGTGCGGAAGGGGCCGAGGTGCTGGCCCTTCCGATGGACGTGACGGAGGCGGGAGAGCCGGAGCGTCTGGTGCAGGAGACAGCCGATCGGTTCGGGCGCATCGACATCTACGTGGGCAATGTAGGGGGGAACCGCCGGGGGGACTTTGAGGAACTCTCCGACGAGGACTGGGACGATCTCATCAACCTCAACTTCATGTCGCACGTCCGCGTGAGTCGGGCCGCTATTCCGCACATGAAGGAGGTCGACGGCGCGTCGATCTGCTATATTTCCTCCATCTTCGGCCGTGAGTTGGGAGGGGGCGGGTTGTCGCTCTACAATACCACCAAGTCGGCCCTCATTAGCGTGAGCAAGGTGATGGCCCAGGAGCTTGCCCCTGAAATTCGGGTCAACAGCGTGGCACCGGGGTCCATTCGCTTTCCGGGGGGCAGCTGGGATCAGCGCGTGAACGAGAAGCCCGACGAGATGGCGCAGTTCGTCGAAGAAAACATCGCCATCGGGCGCTTTGGGCGGGCCGAGGAGGTGGCGGACACCGTGACGTACCTGTGCTCCGAGCGTGCCAGCCTTATCACGGGGGCCTGTCTCAACGTCGACGGCGGGCAGAGCCACTCGCTGATCTGACGCGGATAGCAACTCGGGGGGTCACTCGAACCGGGTCAGTCGGGCGCGGAGGCGGCGCGTCTGCGGTTCGGACTTGCGCCACTGTACCAGGATGGGGCTCTGGTAGCGGCCCTGCTCGATGGTCCCTTCGCCGTTGGCCGCGTCCTCGGTCACGAGTAGGCTCACCGACCGCTTCATCCGGAGAAACCGCTCGGCCGGCACGGCCAAGCACTTGTCGATAATGCGTTCAACGAGCGACTCGCTCAGCCCAAGCGTATCGACCACCTTGTTGACCAGACGCACGAGGTCGTACTTCGCGTAATTTTTGGCCTTGCTGGGAATGGCACTCGGGTCGCGAAGCATATTGCGCCCCTTCCGCGCCATGAACCGCAGAGGGTCCTGAAGCACCTCGGCCAGGTCGCGCTTCATGAGGAGGGTCTCGTATTCGTTAACCGTGAGGCCGGCGTGATTCTCCTCCGGCACGAGGTCGAGCAGCACTCGCCCAGTCTTGACGCCGTGTTCGGCAAGCATCTCGTGGAGCCGCTTGAAAAGGCCGAGGCGTGGGTCACGCAGACTCACTGAGTCGATGGGGTGGTCGGAGACTGGTACCTCCAACTCCGTCTCGTGCACGAGCCGCTCATTGTCGTACCCGATGATGGTCGTGCGGCGCTCGCGGCGGTCGTGGTTGTCTTTGTTGATCCCGTCGAGGTCGATGAAAAACACCGGGCGGGACGGCGTGCTGGGGTACGTGACGCAGTTTTCGAGCCCAGAGCCGATGAAGGTAAGATGCGAGTCGGCGTTTCGGGGCTCGGTGCGTCGCTGTTCGGGACTGAGTTCCTTGCGGAGGTGGAGCTGGTCGTGTCGGTAGTTGGCCCCAAATGGAAAGAGCTCCCGAAAGGGAGCAATGAACTCATGAATCTGATCCTGGCACCGATCGAGGCGGTTGCAGATGGTTTCCTCAAGGTATCCGCCCGTAGTGTGGTAGGAACAGTAGAGCGCCTCTTCGTGGTTTTGCAGAAAGCCGGCGGCTTCTTTCTGCACATGCTGGTTCACGTCGATGACGTCTACGCGCTGCTCCGGCTGAAACTCGATCGTAAGTTGGCTCGGGTCCGAAGCCATGGGCGAAGAGACGTTGACAATCGGGCCAGTCGCGTGTGGGGGGTGGTGGAGGGGACCGTTAGCAAAGACCCACCGCGAGGCGAAGAGATACCAAAGTCAAAATTCGTGCGGTGTACAGGCTATGGATGAGGCGGTTCCTGGTCAACCAGCACCCCTTCAAGAAACAAACGGACGAACGGACGCGCGATACGATGCTGTGACATTTCCGCTCTGAGGACAAAAAATGAGGGAGCGGAAGGGGGGTCAGTCGTCCTCGGAGGAGGGCATCGGGAGCACCTTTGCATCCCGGTGGCCATCTTGAAGATGGATGCGTACGCGGCGGTTTTCTGACAGGGCCTCTACGGAGCGAACGGGGGTGCCCTCATGGGACACGTACGCGTACCCGCGCCGAAGGGGCTGTTCGGGATCGGCGGCCTGGAGACGGTCCTGGAGCCGCTGGAACTGCGTGCGCGCCTGTTCAATGCACCGCTCGCCGCCTCGCGTGAGGCGGTCCACGAGCGTATCGAGGTGCTGCTGGTGCCGCTCAAGACGGCGGACCGGAACGTGGAAGGCGCGGGAAGACACGAGTGCATCGACGCGCTGGCGGGCATTCTGCAGGCGACGGGTTACCCGTGTGCGGAGGCGGTCGTGAAGCGTGCGCACTCGCTCGGCCACGTCGCGGCGGTCCGGCACCACGATCTCGGCGGCCGTGGAGGGCGTGGCGGCCCGCTCGTCGGCCACGAGGTCGGCAATCGTTACGTCCGACTCGTGCCCCACGGCGCTCACGATGGGGAGGTCGGAGGCCGCGATAGCACGGGCCACCGCCTCCTCGTTAAACGCCCAAAGGTCCTCGGTGGAGCCGCCGCCCCGTCCCACGATGAGCAGATCGGCCCGTTGAGCGTCGCTGGAGGGCACGTCGTTGAACGTCGAAATCCCGTCGGCGATGGCCTGGGGGGCGTCGAGGCCCTGCACTTTCACCGGGCACAGCACCAGCTCGGCCGGCGGGAATCGCCGCTCTAGTCCGGTCCGAATGTCGTGGATGGCCGCGCCCTGGCCGGAGGTGACGACACCGATCGTTTCGGGGAAGGCCGGCAGCGACTGCTTTCGCTCGGCGGCGAAGAGGCCCTCCGCCTGCAGCTTCTGTTTCAGTTCCTCGAACGCCTTCTGCTGGGCGCCCTTGCCCGCCTGTCGCATCGCCTGCGCTTGAATTTGCAGGTCGCCCCGCCGTTCGTACACCGAGGCGTGACCATTCACGCGGACCTGCATCCCCTCCTCCGGCTCAAAGTAGACGTATTGCGTCAGGTGTTTCCACATGACACATCGGATCTGCGCGTCCTCGTCCTTGAGGGTGAAGTAGCAGTGTCCGGACGCGGCTCGCGTGAAGTCTGAGAGCTCCCCCTCCACCCACACGTCGTCGTAGTGCGCCTCCACGAGGTCGCTGAGCCCGCGGGCGAGTGCGGTGACACTGAGAACTGAGTCGTCAGAAGGAGCGCTTGAGGACGGCATAGGAAAGGTTGGGCGCGGCAAAACACGGCGACACGCCGCGTCTACACGCGCCGTTGCGTGAGAGGTTTTTGAAAGTGTCGCGCGTCTTGGCCGGCGATCCGGCACACCGGGGCTCTCGCCGCGTTAAGGACCATCGATTTCCCGTTCATGCCCCGCACAATCAAGTTCTCTAGGTGCCCCATGTCCGATCCGATTCGCATCCAGTTTGTGTGCCTCGGCAACATCTGCCGGAGCCCCCTCGCCAAGGTGGTCTTCCGTGACAAGGTTGAAGAGGCGGGCTTGCAAGAGCACTTCAAGATTGCCTCGTCCGGCACCGGGAGCTGGCACATCGGCGACACGGCGGACGACCGGATGCGGGAAACGGCCCAGCGCAACGATTTGTCGCTGGAGGAGCACCGTGCGTCGCAGTTCGAGGCCGCAGACCTGGAGCGGTTCGATCACATCTTCGTGATGGACAAGAGCAACCTGAACGACGTGCTCCACCTCGACGAGGACGACGAGTACGGCGGCAAGGTGCGGCTCTTCCGCGAGTTCGATCCGGAGCCGGACGACTATCAGGTGCCCGATCCCTACCATGGCGGCCGGAAGGGGTTTGAGCGGGTCTATGACATCGTGGAACGCACCTCCGACATGCTCCTGCACCGGCTCGTGGACGAGTACGACCTGGAAGAGCACGTGCGGAATCCGTCGAAGTAGAACGTGAGAGCGACGAGTCCTAGACCCCGGGCTACGGGGGCGTGGATTCGTCTGGATCGTCCATCACCCCCCTCTTCTCCCTTCCAGTTACGCCCGCCAGAATGCTTCCGGATGCGCTGCGCGATACATTGGAAGAGCGGCTTGACGTAACCATCAACGCGGTTGCGGCCGTGAGTGGGGGCTGTATTGCCAATGCTTGTCGCTTGGAAACCGACGCTGCCCCGTTTTTCCTGAAGTACGGCGACGAAGAGGTGGCGCGCACCTTTCCGGGCGAAGCGGCGGGCCTGGATGCGCTCGCCGCGGCCGAGAGTCCGCTGGCCGTACCCGCGGTCCGGGATACGGCGGCCCCGACGGACGACCGTCCAGGATTCCTCGTCATGGAATGGATCAACGCGGGGCGGAAGGGACGCAATTTTTGGGAACGATTCGGTGAGGGACTCGCGGCTCTGCACCGCCACACTGCGAAGACGTACGGGTTTGAACGAGACAACTTTATCGGGCGGCTGCCGCAGTCCAACGACTGGACGGACGACTGGCCCACGTTTTTCCGCGAGCAGCGACTGGCCCCGCAGGTGGCAATGGCCCAGGAGCGCAACCGCTGGCGCACCGACTGGGACCGCCCACTCCAGGCGCTCTACCGGCGTCTCCCTGAGATCCTCCCCGCCAGCCCCGAGCCGTCCGTGTTGCACGGCGACCTCTGGCAGGGCAACTACATGGTGACGGCCGTGGGCGACCCTGCCCTCATCGACCCCGCCACGTACTACGGCCACCGCGAGGCCGACCTCGCCATGACGGAACTCTTCGGAGGGTACGACGACGCGTTTTACGACGCCTACCGGGGCGCGTGGTCCCTCGCGTCTGGCTACGACACGCGCCGCGCGGTGTACAACCTGTACCATCTCATAAACCACCTCAATCTCTTTGGCGGCGGCTACGCCGGGCAGGTCGAACGCATCCTTCGTCCGTTTGGGTAGCCCGAAGAGGCAGGGCGGAGGCTTACAGCCGGACGGCCATGTCGCGGTCGACCGTTATGAGGCACGAGAGGCGCCCTATGCCCATGCTGTGGAGGGTGCCGTCGAGCGTCTGAGTGGGCGGAGGCACGCCTTCTAGAACCTCAACGGCGCAGAGGCCGCAGTGGCCCCGCCCGCCGCAGTTGGCAACATCCGTAACGGCGTTGTGCGGCGAGAGGCCGTGGCGGCGCAAAGCTTGGCGCAGTGTGATGCCCGGCTCGACCTCGATCTTGTGGCGGTCGCCCTCGGTGTGTACGGTAACGGTATGCGTCGTGATCGTAGAAGCGGTCGTGCTCATGTCGACACAGCGGCAGGTCCAACAGGCTACGTGCGGTACGCAGAGCGGGGGTCAGGCGGCCGGTTCATTGGGCGCATCGGCCAGTTGCCGCTGAACGCGGCGGTAGAGCAAGGCGGCGGCAGTGCCCCAGAGGGCCACGCCGAGGGGAGCGGCGCCCCACCACGGGAGACCAGTAAGGAGGTGCACCGCGTCGGCCAGCCCCGCGGCCACGAACATCAGAGCGACGGCGAAGATGATGGAATCGCGGACGATGATTTGATCCGAGTTCATGGGGACACAAGCAACGGTGCGCGGGCAGTCGATGCGGAAGGGACGTTGGGGTTACGGCACGTACCAGATGCCGCGGGCCTGGTCCAGCCAGTCGCCCACCACGATGTGGGGCAGCGCCAGAATGCAGACGAACACGGTGTAGAAGGCAACGGCCCCGGCCAGCAGCGACGCCCCGCCGAGCGGATTAGGGACGAGTGCGTAGAGGGCAGCCATGAGGCCGAACGTGGCGAGGGCCCCAATCACCATCGTGGCCCAGGTGCGTGGCAGCGAGAGGCGGTCCGGGGCGGGCGTGTTGGGGGCAATCGCCGTGGTGCGGGCTGTCTGTCGTAGGGTGTACCAGAGCGGAAAGTACAGCCCCACGGCCAGCATCATGGGCACGAACGTGAAGTAGACAATTAGTAGTGTCGTCTCGGCCAGATCAGTCCACCACGCGGCCGATCCTCCGCTCCGGAGAAAGCCCCCGCTTAGGTGCACGATCACGGCGAGACCGTAAACGCCCCCCACGGCGGCTTGCACGGTGGGGAGATGTGTGGCGAGGGGCAGGGGGCCCGTGGCGCCGAAGATGTGTACCATGTAGGTCGAAAACCCGATGTAGACGCCCGGCCACACCAGCAGCGGCACCAGCATCACCGCGCCGCCCCGCACAAACGCCGCGAGAGCGCGTTGCCAGGATGCCTGTAGATGATCGGTCCCGCACAGCGCGTCCATCACTTTCAGGCCGCCGTGTCCACCCTTGACCACAGCAGTCGAGAACGCAAGTGCCAGTGCCGCCACGGGCGCGACGAAGAAGAAGCCCACGAAGGCCGCGAGGAAGCCGAGGTACAGCACGATGTAGCGCAGGCTGAACGAGACCCGGCGGTGGCGCAGGTTCTCGAAGTGCTCGTAGCCGCCGTGCGGCAGATTGAGTGCCACCATGCCGATGAGGTAGCCCACCATCTGCGTGGTCATCGACAGGGACATGTTCAGTAGGGCCGCCCCAATGCCCCCCAGCGCCAGAGCCCCGAGGGTGATGCGCGAGCCCCAGACGGCCATGGACGCAGGGGAGTGCGCCGGGGCCTGGCGCGTAGGAGCACGGGGGGACGAAGCGGTCGACAGCGTGGCCATGGACACATGCGATTGGTTCAATAGGGGGAGGCGAGAATGGGGTCAGGCCGCCGCGTCGGTGAGCACGGCCCCGGCGGTCTGCTCGCCGCTGATGAGGCAGATGGGCACGCCGACGCCGGGCTTCGTGTCGGCGCCCGTGTAATAAAGGCCGGGGGCGCTCTTCGCGCGGCGGGACGGGCGGAGCGGACCCGTTTGCTGGAGGGTGTGGGCCAGGCCGAGAGCATTGCCCTTCGGCTGCCCGAAGTGCTCTGCAAACTCGGACACGCAGGCGTCGTGCTCCGTCACGATGCGCCCGCGGAGGTCGACCCCGGCGTGTTGGGCGAGGTCGTCGAGCACCTGCTCACGCATCCAGGCGCGGCGAGCGGGGCCGTCGCGCAGACCCGGGGCGATGGGCACCAGAATAAACACCGAGTGGTGCCCGTCCGGGGCGAACGATGGGTCGGTCTTCGACGGGACGTGGAGGTAGTAGGCGGGATTCGTCGGCCACGTCGGATCGTCGAAGATCGCCTCGAAGTGGTGGTCCCAGTTGGGGGGGAGGACCAGGGTGTGGTGCCGGAGTGGAGCAACGTCGCCCTTCACCCCTAGGTACAGTAGGTAGGCGGCGGGCCCGTAGGTGCGATTCTCCCAGTACTTTGCATCGTGGTCCCGCTGATCGGGGGAGAGCAGCGTCTGCTCCACGTGCGCCGGGGAGGCGTTGGCCACCACGCGCCGGGCAGTGTGCGTCTCGTCGTCCGTGGACACCCGGACGTGTGTGTTGCGGGAACGGAGTCCCGTCACCTCGGTGCCGGTCCGGAATGTGACGCCGAGGTCGGCGGCCAGGTCTGCGAGGGCATCGACGACTGACTGCATCCCGCCCACGGGGTGGTAGACGCCCTGATTAAAGTCGACGTGTCCCATTAGGGTGTAAAGGGCGGGCGTGTTGTACGGCGAGCCGCCCAGGAAGACGAGCTTGTACTCCAGCAGCTGGCGCAGCTTCGGGTGCTTCACATACTGCTGGACGTAGCGGTCCATGGAGCGGAGGAGAGGAAGCGCCCGCACGGAGCGGAGCACATCGGGGTCCACCCAGTCGAGCAGCCCCGACCGCCGCGGGTATACGAAACGGTCCATCGCCAGCTCGTAGACCTCCTCGGCGTGGTCCAGGTACCGCCGGAAGGCGTCGGCCGCGCCGTCCTCGTAGGCCTCTAGCTTTGGGGCCAAGGCGGCGGGATCGGCCGGCACGTCGAGCTGGTCGCCGTCCTTCCAGAGAATTCGGTAGCTGGGGTCGAGCTGCTCCAGCTCGTAGGCGTCCTCAACCGACCGGTTGAAGGTCTCGAAGAACCGTTCGAAAACGTCCGGCATCAGGTACCAGGAGGGACCGGAATCGAACCGGAAGCCGTCGGAGGCAAAGGTTCCCGCCACGCCGCCCAGGTCGTCGTGTTGCTCCAGGACGGTCACGTCAGCCCCGGTTTCGGCAAGATGGCACGCTGCCGAGAGTCCGGCAATTCCGCTTCCGACGATGGTGATGGATTCGTTCATGGCAACGCCAACTGGGAATGAAGGGCGACGGCCGGAGTAGGACCCCACGCGTGCAGGTCCTGCCTCTAATCGGCAATTCTTGTTCGCAAAGATCGGCGCCAGGTTCGTCTATTTCGGATAAAAACGTGATCTTTTCTGATTAGTAACCTTTTGCACTGTCAAGGAGGATCGAGATCTCTTATGCTACTCAGCGCACGGTCCCGCCAGTGCGACATCCACCCTTGAGGGATGCACTCCCCCTCCCTGCGTGTGGTCTCTCCCGCGAGCATCTTCAACCTCTTCTGTCTCCCCGCCATGGACGCCGACCTTGATCTACTCCGCCAGTACAATCAGTCGCTTCCCCGCTACACCAGCTACCCCACGGCGCCCCACTTCACCCAAGACGTGGGCCAGGAGGCGTTTCGGCAAATGGTGCAGCATTCGAATGTAGTCTCGCCCGAGGATCCGCTGTCGCTCTACCTCCACCTGCCGTTCTGCCGGCAGCTCTGTTACTACTGCGGGTGTCACATGAAGGTGACCCACGATCCGGCGCGAATCGAAAAGTACCTGCGGTACCTGAAGCGTGAGATCGACCTGCTCGCCCCGCGGCTGTCCTCGCGGCGGCCGGTCACGCAGATTCACTGGGGCGGCGGCACGCCGACGCTGCTCACGCCTGCCCAAATTCGAGACTTGGGGGCGCATCTTCGGGAGCAGTTCCGGATCGCGTCGGACGCCGAGATCAGCATCGAGGCCGATCCGCGGGGCCTCACGGAGGAGCACATTGCCGCCGCCCGATCGGTGGGGTTTACACGACTCAGCCTGGGTGTGCAGACCTTCGATGCACAGGTGCAGGAGGCCATCAACCGCGTCCAGCCGAAGCGACTGACGCGCACGGCGGTCCGGTGGGCCCGTGCGCACGACTTCGACAGCATCAACATCGACCTCGTCTACGGCCTGCCCCGCCAGACCCCCGACACGTTCGCCGATACGCTGGCGGGCGTTCTAAACCTCGCGCCGGACCGGATTGCACTCTACAGCTACGCACACGTACCGTCCGTGCTTGAGCACCAGCGCCTGATTCCTGAGGAAGCGTTGCCAGAGCCGACGGAGCGGCTGCGACTCTTTGGGCAAGCGCTGGAGACGCTGACGGGGCCCGGCGGCTACCGCTTCATCGGGATGGACCACTTTGCGAAGTCCGACGACGAACTCGCGGTGGCACAGCGGAAGGGAACGCTTCGCCGCAACTTTCAGGGCTATTCTACCCGTGCCGGGGCCGACGTCTATGCCTTCGGCCTGTCTGGCATCCACCAGCTTTCGGACCTCTACGCCCAAAATGCCAAGGCCCTGCGCGCCTACTACGACGCGATCGACCGCTCGGAGCTGACGGTGTACCGCGGGTATCGCCCCACACAGGAAGATCGACTGCGGCGCCACGTCATCATGGAGCTCATGTGCAACATGGAGTTGAGCAAGGCAGCCGTGGAGGCTCGGTTCGGAATCGACTTCGACCGGCACTTTGAAGGCGCCCTCGGCCGCCTGCGTCCCCTGTCGGCGGACGGGCTGGTCTCCCTTGATCAAGACACGATCACGGTGCGTCCGTCGGGGCGCCTTCTCGTGCGCAACATCGCCTCGGCGTTCGATGCCTATCTGCACAACGATCCCACCGACGAGCAGCCGACCTACTCCGAGAGTGTGTGAGGTGGCCTCTTGGGACCCAATCCCCTTTCCAATTGCCGCGGGCCCCGCCCCCATTCGCAGGGTCTCGCTGCTGGTGCCGGGCGTCGTGGCGGCCACCGGCCATTACCGGCACGGCATTCTTTTGACGCCGATGACGGCCCAGAAAACCGCCCGGTACGTCCGGACTGGCACCCTCTCCGATTGGATCGAGCCCTTCCAGCCGGCCCGTTTCGACACCGTTTCGTCTGATTTTGAACAAGTGTAGCACAGCACATGTCCCACTCGACGGCGTCTTCTCTCCCCCGCATGTCCCCCCCCAATATCGTCCAAGGCGGCATGGGCATTGGCGTCTCCACCTGGCGTTTGGCCCGCCACGTGGCCCAGCGCGGAGAAATCGGCATCGTGTCCGGCACCGGGATTGACACGGTCGTGGTGCGGGAGCTGCAGGACGGCGACCCGCACGACCGGTGTCGTGTCCTGGCGGACTACCCCGACACGGCGATCGCCGAAGACCTGCTTGACCGCTTCTATCAGCCCGAGGGGCGGGCGCCAGACGAGTCGTACGACCTGCTCAAAATGCACGGCTTCGAGCCGTCGGTCCGCTCACAGCGGATCCTCGCGGCGACGACCTTCACCGAAGTGCGCCTGGCGAAGGAGGGGCACGACGGACTCGTGGGGCTCAACCTGCTTGCCAAGCTGAAGCGCTACACGCTGCCCTGCATCTACGGCGCCCTGCTGGCTGGCGTGGACATCGTGTCCATCGGAGCAGGCATCCCGATGGAGGAGGCGCGCCAGATTCCGAAGCTCGCGGCGGGGGAAGCGGCCGAGCTGGGGCTGGACGTGGACACGAGCCAGGCGCCGGACGTGGACGGATCGTTTGCCTATCGGTTCGACCCGGCCGACGTGCTCGACGACCCGCCTACGCTCGACCGGCCTCTATTCCTGCCCATCGTATCGTCGGACGTACTGGCGCGCATCCTGGACACCAAGCTACCCGACGACCACGTGGACGGGTGGGTGGTGGAGACTCCGGTGGCGGGCGGCCACAACGCCCCGCCCCGCAACAAGAACTACGCGGAGGACCACACGCCGCTCTACGACGAACGAGACGAGGCCGATCTGGAGTCCGTGCGCGCGCTCGGGAAGCCGTTTTTCTTGGCCGGCGGGTACGGCTCGCCCCGTGGCCTGCGATTTGCCCGGAGCGTCGGGGCCGCGGGTATTCAGGTGGGGTCGCTGTTCTCCCTCACCGACGAGTCGGGCTACCCCGAGGGTACGACGCGCCGCCTCATCCGTCGCCTTCACCGCGGAGACCTCTCGGTGAGCACCGACGGGCGTGTCTCCTCCACTGGCTTTCCGTTCAAAGTCCTGACCGCCGAAGACACGCTGGCCGACGAAGAGGTCTACGCGGAGCGCCGGCGCGTGTGCGACCTCGGTTACCTGCGCGAGCCGTACCTGGACGGAAAGGGGCGCCTCATGGGGCGGTGTCCCGCCGAGCCGGTGAAGACCTATGAGAGCCGGGGCGGCGATCCAGATGAGGCGGAGGGACGCGCGTGTCTCTGCAATGCGCTGCTCGCCAACATCGGTCACGCCCAGCGGCGCGCCGATGGCCCGGAGCCGCCGCTCTTTACGGGCGGCGATGCCCTGGAGAACCTGCCGCTCGGCTCGGCGGACGATCCGCAGTACGACGCCGACGACGTGATCGAGTATCTGTACGGAGCGGTTCGGTCAGGCCAGGGAGGGAAGGAAGGGACGCAGAAGCATCCTCGCCCCCACCCGGCCGACTGAGGCGAACGCCGGGTCCGTACGGCCCACAGCGCCCATCAGGCCCGCGCCTGAAAGTCGGGCGCGGGCCTAATTACCTCTAAAGGAGACGGGCTGAGGAAGCGCGGAACCATCTACGGCGTTCCATTGGAGGGAAGTGGTTCCGTCACCAGTGTGGTTTCGGTCTCCACGCCCGCCTGCTCAAAAAGGCGGCCCACCGGGCAGGCCTCCATCGTCTTATCCAGCACCCGTTGGAGTCGGCCCCGGTCCGCATCGCTATCGACCCGGACGACTGCCTCGGAGTCGGTAAGCGTGGGGGCACCATCGGACTGGTCGAGGGCGACTTCCACCTCGATTTCCCGGTAGTCGACGTTCGAGTTACGGGCCACCTTCGCCCAAATCGTCGAGATGCATCCGGCCAGCGCCATCCCCGAGAGCTCCAGTGCAGTGGGGCCCTCATCGTCGCCATCCAAGGCTGCGGGCAGGTCCAGCACAACATCGTGGTCCCGTCCGTTGTCTACGACGGATTTGTAGTTGCCGGCAGCGTGTTCAGCGGTGATGTTCATCAGTAAGAGTCGTCGAGTGTGAAACGTCTGGTGACAAGGAAAGAGGTCTTCAGGCCAGTGTCTTCCGAAATCGCCCAGTACTTGATCAGGGAAGCGTGGTGACGGTTCTCTATTTCAGATAAAAACATCCTCTACTGCTCTGTATTCACAAAACCCACACCCTTTCCGACACATCCGTGCTGGCTTCGATGCACAACGGACCGGTTCCCCTGGCGCTCCCCCTCGGATGGATTGGGCTGATGGTCGGGGCACTCGCCCTTGCGGTACACTGGTGGATGACAGACGACCATCCTTGGCACCATCTGCTGGCCCTTCTGGTACCCGCAGTCACGGCCCTGTCGTACGTGGCCATGATGTTGGGGCAGGGCGTGACGGTGTTGGCGAGCGGACGTGTGTTCTACTGGGCTCGCTGGGCGGACGCGATCATAGGAGCCACGCTGCTCGTCCTCAACACGGCACTGGTTGCACTCCCACGCGCCATCCCTCGTCGGAATGTGCTTCTGGTGGGATTGGCCGCAGCCAACGCAATGGCGATGGCCTGTGCCCTTTTCGCCGGAGCGTCCGTCACGCCGGCAGTGCAGTGGACGTGGTACGCCCTCGGGGCGGGGGCATACAGCGTCGTCCTGTGGGGCCTCTTTAGGTGCGTGCTGGTCCAAGCCCGGCGGGAAAGGATCCCTGTTCAGCGCCGCCGCGTGTTCATGCGCTTGCGCAATGTGCTGGTGGGCCTTTCGGTGCTCTACCCAGTGTGGTGGATTGCCGCGCCCCTCGGGCTGGGGTGGGTGACGCTGGAGACTGCCCTATTTGGATTCGCCATCCTCGACGTATTGTCGAAGGCCGGGTACGGTGTGTTGCTGGTGGGCGCCCTCCCTTCAGGTAGTTCCTGAGTCACGGTCCCTTACGCAAAAGGGGCCGGCCGCTCGTCCGGTTGGCCCGTACCGCGACGTCGCGCACGGGGCAGAGGGCCCGACAGGATCCTTTTCGCTAGGAGGACCCTGGCCTTTGGAAACAGAATCTCTGATCCGAAATGGCGGAACTTTCGGCCCCGGCCGGCTGGTATTTTTGGGCCACAGCAGGTTCTCGTTTTGCGCCTTCCTACTGGCTTCGTTCCATGCTCTTGTCCAAAAGTTGCGAGTACGGTCTCCGTGCAATGCTATATCTCGGGTCGAGGGAGGCAGACGATGGGGGCGAAGCGGACAAGGCGAACGGTCGGTCCCCGTCCTCCCCCCGTGAGTACATCTCGATTCAAACCATCAGCGACGAGCTCGGCATCGGATTCTCGTTTCTGACGAAGGTCTTTCAGCAGCTCAACGAGGTGGGCCTGCTGACCTCGAAGCGGGGACCGGGGGGCGGCGTGGCGCTCACCCGCCCTGCGGACGCCATCAGCCTCTACGAGATCGTCGTGGCCATCGACGGCGACGACCTGTTCGAGGAATGTGTGCTGGGGCTGCCGGGATGTGGCGAGGCCGAGCCGTGCCCCCTTCACGCGCATTGGACCGAGGAGCGCGACCGGATGAAGGCTACCTTCCAGGCTACAACGTTGTCCGAGGTGCCCGACGTGCGCCTCACGCCCTTCATCGAGGGGGAGACGAGTGCCGAGGAAACCTCGTCGTGATGGCGTGATCCGGGGGCGCCGTCGCGTCGACGGGCCGGCAGAGACGAATCCTCAGGCAGGATGCGATCAGCCGAGTGCAATCAGAAACCCGACGGCGGCACAGACGGCGGAAAGGGCGGCTAGCATCAGGAGATGCGAAAACGATAGCTCACGGCCGCCCGTCTCGTCGTCCGGCAGCTCCGCCACGGACACCGACGCCGGTGGCTGTGCCTCGGGACCGGCCACGACCAAGCAGCCCACCTGCTGGGGATGGTCTTGCACCCAGGCCTGGGCCGGCACGCCCCGAAGAATCCACAGAATGAGGAGGTCGCCGGCCGCCGCCACGAGCATTAGGAACCCGTAAAACGTGAGAAGCCAGGTCCCCGTCAGCAGTCCAAGGCCGAGCGGACCTACGCCCAGCACGAGGCCCGGCAGGGCAATGGCGACGCGGTAGGTGCGAGCCCGCGTGGGGATCGTGCACTGGGCAAATGGGGTGAGGGCTTTCCAGTGCATCCCGAACTCGACGTCGCTCCACGACGCCCGTCCCCGCACGTGGCCTAGGCCGTGCAGTCCCTCGTGGAGAATCACCCCGAGCACAAACGCGGTGCAGAATCCCAGGATGGAGCCGGGATCATTGGGGAATGGGGCTGCGGGAAGGCCCCAAAGGGCGAGGTGGGGACCCAACGAGAGCAGGGCAATTGGGGCCAACAGTGCGCCGGCCCGAACCTGCGCATCGGTGGGCGGAAGGGCCGCCTGAGACGGGGCGTGGTCCAGGGCGGAAGGCGCAGAAGAGTCGGTGTGGTGGAGGCGGTCGATGGTGCAGGAGGGAATAACTGACAAGAACAAACGCGACGCGGAGACGGCCCCCACAAATGTCCCTCGCAAAAAACACCCCAATACGGTGCTCTCGTGCTCGGATGCGTCTGAAGAGAGCAGACGCAGTACGGCCATGCACCGTGGGTCTCGGAGGCGTCAGTATTCTACACGGTCCTCGTAGTTGCGCCACGCCTCGAAGGGCCGTTCCGCCTCGTCCTGGAGGTGCTGGGTCATCGGGATACGGCGATTTTCGGGGGGCTTGGTGAGTTCCTCATAGATGTGGTCGTCGTCGAACCCGGCCGCCGCGGCGTCCTCGCGGGTCGCGGCGTAGTACACGCGGTCGAGCCGCGCCCAGTACGCCGCCCCAAGGCACATGGGGCACGGCTCGCAGGTGGCGTAGAGCGTGCAGCGGGGCAGTTCAAAATCTTCGACCGTGTCGCAGGCCCGCCGGATGGCCGTCACCTCTGCGTGGGCCGTCGGGTCATTGAGGGTCGTCACCACGTTGGTCCCGCGCCCAATGATCTCGCCGTCCCGCACCACGAGGGCCGCAAACGGCCCGCCCTGGCCGGTGGTCACGTTCTGAACAGCCATGTCGATGGCCTCGCGCAGAAAGTGGCTTGGGGGGGATGAGGCAGGCACGGGGCAGAGAGCGGTTGGGGGAAGATGGGCGAAGCACAGGCCGCGAGCACGGGGCCAGAGCGCGACATTTGATTCGGTTGCTTCCGGCCCTGGTTCCCCGACGCGTACCGCCGGAGGGGGCGTGTAGGGTTGCATACGGCCCCCGAGACCGCTTTCTTGGCGATGCCGTCGACCGCTCTCCTTCGTTCACCGCTTCCGTCTTCATGGATCTGACCGCCGATCCCGCCGTCGCCACCCGGGCGTCCGCCTTGCAGCAAAGCGATATCCGCTCCGTGACCCAACGGGTGAAGGCGGTGGACGGCATCAATTTAGGGCAGGGCGTATGCGATCTGCCCACGCCCCAGCCCATCCGGGACCGCGCCCACCAGGCCCTCCGGGACGATGAATCGATCTATTCGCACTACGCCGGCATTGCGCCCCTCCGGCGTGCTATCTTAGAGAAGACGCAGACCCATAACGAGGTGCCCGCGACCACGCCCGAAGAAGTCGTCGTGGGGGTCGGGTCGACCGGCGTGTTCGTCTCGGCGGCCTTTACACTGCTGGAAGAGGGCGACGAGGTGATTCTCTTCGAGCCGTTCTACGGCTATCACCGCAACATTCTGGAGATGACAGGGGCCACGATCCGCTACGTCCCCCTCGGTGGCCCGGCGTCGACGTTCGACCGGGCGGCGATGGAGGAGGCCGTGACGCCCGACACCAAGGCCGTCGTCGTAAATACACCCGCCAATCCGAGCGGCAAAGTCTGGACGCGCGACGAGCTCACCGCGCTGGTGGACGTGCTGCACGCCCACGACCTCGTGGCGATGACGGACGAGATCTACGAGTACATGCTCTACGACGGCGCGGAGCATGTGTCGCTGGCAAGCCTGCCCGGTGCCTACGAGCGCACAATCACAATCTCGGGCTTTTCCAAGGCCTACAACGTCACGGGGTGGCGCCTGGGCTACGGCGTGGCCCCCGCCCCCATCGCCGAGAAGATGGGTCTCATGAACGATCTACTGTACATCTGTGCGCCCCGTCCCCTCCAGCACGCGGCTCTGGCGGCGTTCGAAGACCTGGACGATGACTACATTGCGGAGCTTCAGGTCGATTACGCCACCCGGCGCGCCCTCCTGTGCGAGACGCTCGAGGACATTGGCTTCGACGTGCCGTGGCCCGACGGTGCCTACTACGTCCTGGCGGACTTCGAGTCCCTGGCGGCCACACGCGACGGCTTCACGGACGACGAGGCCGCCTGCAGCACACTCATCGAGGAGGCACGCATCGGCAGTGTCACCGGACGCTCGTTCTACCAGGATCCGTCGGACGGGCGGTTTCAGCTTCGCTTCTGCTTCGCGAAGGAGATTCCGGTGCTCAAGCAGGCCTGTGAGCAGCTCCGTGCGGCGTTTGGGGAGGCGTAACTCGCGATGCGCGAGCGAGGGACGCCGGTTGTACGTCACGATCGGAGACAGGCCCGCACAGTATCGGGGCCGAGCACGTGGCGCGGCTCGTCGTGGAGGAGCCGCCGGGCCCGCTCCAACTCGTCCACTGTGTTGCAGTGGAGGCGAAGGTCTTTTTGCCTGGGCAAGCGAAGGGCCCGGAGGGCGTCCGCGTGGGCCACCCGATTCAAGAACGCGCCGAGCCGGTCGGGCGGGCCGTCGTCAGACAGGTACTCGTCAACGAGGCGGAGTGCGGCAGGGCGCAGAAGCGTCCACGAGGGGCAGATGCGGTCCGACGTGCCTCCGGTCGGGTCGTCCACGATGTTCGTGACGTCCGGCCCGTCGAGGTGAAGAAGGCTGCTGTGGGCCCGGCGTTCGGGGTCGGGCTCGTAGAGGGCCAGCACCTGATTGGTCGTCCCGTCGTAGGCATTGAGAATGGGAGCCAGGGGGAAGCGGTACAGGCTGTCGCCCCCACTGACGAGCGCTCCGTCGGTTGGGAGGCCGGTGCGCTCCAGCAGAAAGTGCAAGTCCCCCACCACGCCGAGCTGCGCGTCGGGCGTCTTCACCCCGTCGTCGTGCACGTGCAGGGCAATGTCTGCGTCCGCCAACGCCGGCTGTCGGGCCTCGGCCCATTCGCGAAAGGCCGGTGCAGCCCGGTGGTTGACGGCGACGTGGACGGCGTCGAGGGCGGTCCACCCCGAAACCTCGTCGAGCAAAGGGTCGAGAATGGGACGGCCGGCGATCCGGACCAGCGACTTGGGCGTCTCCTCGGTCAGGGGGCGCATGCGGGTCCCGAAGCCGGCACAGAGGAGGTAGGCATCCACGGGGAGGAAGATCGGCTGAGAGGAGCGTCGGGCTACGCCGCTTCGGCGGCGGCGAGGGCGTCGATCACGTCGTCGTGAACGGGGCCGTTGGTGGCCACGACGCCCGTGTTGGCTTTCAGCAGGCGGCCGTGGGTAAAGTCGAGCGGCTCGCCGTGCATGTCGGTGACGGTGCCGCCGGCCGCCTCGACGATCAGGGCCCCGGCCGCATGGTCCCAGATCCGCTCCGTGTAGTCGGTGCCGGGACGCGGCAGGCGCAGGTAAATTTCCGCCTCTCCACGTGCCACCATGGCGTACTTGGCCTGGCTGTCGATGCGTACCGGGTCGGCGGTGATGCCGAGGCGCTCGCCCGTTTGCGCCGCCAGGTCGTGCGAGCTGTGCGACGAGACAAACGATTCGGTAAAGCGGCTCTGCGACGGGTCGGTGGTGTTGCTCGTGTGGATGGGTGTGGGGGCCGCGTCGTCGGCGAGAGGCTTCTGCACCGCGCCTTCGCCCCGCACGGCGAGGAAGGCTTGGCCGCGGCTCTCGGGCGGATCGGCATCGAGACGGTTGGGCAGGTGGGGGCAGCACAGGGCTCCCACCTCCAGCGTGCCGTCCACAATGAGCGCGAGTGCGATGGCGTACTGGTCGCCCCGCACAAAGCCCTTCGTGCCGTCGATCGGGTCCACCGTCCAGAAGCGGTCGCTGTAGGCGCTGGCCGTGCCGTGGTCGATCCAGTCAAAGACCGTCTCGGCGCTGGCTTCTGGGTGATGGGCGCGGACCTCCGCGAGCAGTTGATCCCGCACGTCGGCGGGGGCGTCGGTGCGGAGGGCCGCGCTGTCTTCCTCTCCGATCACAGGATCGTCGGGGAAGGCCTCCTGAAGGGCTTGGCAGATGAGCGCCTGGCTGCCAAAGTCGGCCACGGTCACGGGCGTGCGATCGTCCTTCTCGAGCACATCGTCGCCCAGGTCGGCGCGGACGGACTGGCATAGGTCGGCGGCGGCCTGCACAGCGCGGAAGGCAACGGTGCGTTCGCGGTCGTAGGGCATGTAGGAAAAGACGTGTGTGGGAGGAAGAAAGGGACGAAGTGGGCGAAGGGAAGCGCTACGTGTCTACGAGATGATCGTAGGGGGGAAGGTCGTCGAGGAAGCGGTAGCTGCGCGCCTCCACATCGATGGCGCAGGCGTAGTGGGTCTGTCCGTTCGTGACCACGAGGTACGGCGCGCCCAGCACGATGTTGTAACGGGCGCCCTGGTCGAAGGCGTCTTGGCCGATGGACACGCGCGGCGCCTTGCACTCGACCAGCAGGAGCGGGGAGCCCTGTTGGTCGTGCACGATGATGTCGGCGCGCTGGGGCTGGCCCTGGAATTCAAAGGCCGACTCAATCGCCACCAGCCCCTCGGGCGCGTCGAGGTCCTGGATTAAGTACTGCACAAAGTGCTGCCGCACCCACTCCTCGGGCGTCAGGCGCACGTAGCGGCTCCGGACCGGGTCGTACACGGTGCGCTTGCCGTCGCGCTCCGCGGTCCGGAACTCGTACGTCGGCAGGTTCAGCGTCTCCACGGCAGTGAGCACAGCGAACAGAGTGAGCGGGACAGGGGAAGGGGTTCGGCTACGAAACGGGAGAGCCCGGACTCTCGCCGTACCCCGTCATCTCCACGTAGCCGCGACCGGAGGTGGAGCCCTCCACCCGGACGGCGCCCTCCCAGTACCGGACGGACACGTTGAGCTCCTGGTCCGGAAAGAGGGGAATGACGTGGAGGTCGATGTCTTTGCCGGGCACGCGCAGGGTCCACTCCACCGGATAGGTGTGCGTGCCGTCCGGCGAGGTCCACGTGTCGAGCACTTCCAGGGACACGTCCGAACGACTGAGTGTTGTGGTGGACCCGTCCGGGGCTACGATCACGCCCTCGCTGAAGGCGCTGGGGGTGCCGTCCGTCCGCCGGAGTTGATAGTACATGAGGTCGCGCCCGTCGTCGAGTTGCAACGAGAACCAGTCCCATCCCTCCTGATCGGGGCCGAGGGCGGAGGTGCTCCACTCCCGGTCCATCCAGCTCTGGCCGGACACCGACAGCGTGTCGCCGTCGAGCGTGACCGTGCCCTCCGTGGCCAGGCGCGTGTAGGAATAGTAG
This sequence comes from uncultured Bacteroidota bacterium, assembly GCA_913055845.1. Taxonomy (GTDB): domain Bacteria; phylum Bacteroidota; class Rhodothermia; order Rhodothermales; family Salinibacteraceae; genus Salinibacter. The sequence continues at coordinate 35,792 of CAJXKO010000013.1, forward strand.
TAGGAGGCATTGCCGGCGCCGGGCCCCTTCTGGCTGAGACCGCGGTCGCCCTGCAGCACGCGCGGCTTGGTGGGATCGAGGGTGAGATTCACGCCCACGCCCTCGGTCTGGGCATGGAGCTGCACTGGGAAGGTAGAGGCACCGGTGCTGGCCATCGACCAGTCCTCCAGCCACACGCGGAATGGGTTCGCCTGGGCGCCCGCGAGGCCCGCCCCGCCCCGCTGAAAGCGCTCGAAGGCGTGGAAGGTCTCCGAGGTCCCGTCCGTGACGGCAAAGTGGCCCATGTACAACTGGTTTGTCCGCCAGTCGGAGGGCGTCGAGTCGGGGGCGGCGTCGGGGGGCGTGAGGCCAATGCGAAAGAGGGTGAATTCATAGCCGTAGGACTGTGCCTCCGGGCCGGTGAGGTTGCCGGTGACGTACCACCACTCCGTTTTGTAGCCCGGGTGGGGGCCGTGGTCCGCCGGGAACGTGAAGGGGCGCACCTTCGTGGCGCGGCGGTAGCCGGTGGTGTCGCTCCCCATCGCCTCGCTGACCGACAGGGAGGTCTGGAGGTCGGTCGCATCGGACGCGGCCGTGAGCCAGTAGGCGCCGAGGCCCAGGGCGAGAAGCGTCCCCGTCAGAATGGCGATCAGGGTGGTGGAGCGGGACATCGAAGGCGAGGGGTTTTGAGGCAATGCAATGCGCTGAACGGTGGGGACAGGGGGCGGTTCAGGGCTCTGCGGACTCGCGAGGTGCAGCCTAGCCGTCCTGCAGCGCCAGGGCCGGGCTTGCCCGCGCCATGCGCCACGTAGGATAGAGTCCGGCGAGAAGAGCGGCTACCACCGCCAACACGAGCGCCTGCATCAGTACATCGGCCGGTACGCTGAGCTGGAGCGTCCACCCGAACGAGCGCTTGTTGATGACGAAGACCAGGACGTACGCTAACACGTAGCCGAGCGGCAGGGACAGAATGCCCGCGATGGCCCCCATCAGGCTCGACTGCAACGTGAGGTACCCCCCCACCTGCGGCGGCGTCATGCCGGTGGCGCGCAGGACGCCCATCTCCCGTCGTCGCTCCAGCGCCAGCGCCATGAGGGCCGTTAGCACCCCGATAAATGCCACCGCAATCGCGAGCAGGCGGAGCACGGTCGTGATGGTAAACGTGCGATCGAAGACGCGCATCGAGGTCTCGCGCAGCGCCCTGTTTGACCGAATGAGCACGTCCTGGAGCCCCGCCACCGAGGCGCGCATGTCGGCGATGAGGGCATCGACGGAGGTGGTGTCGGCGGCGGTGAAGGCGAGCCCTGAGACGCCCCGGTCGTCGTAATACTGTTCGTAGGTGGAGCGGCTCATGAGGACGACCCCGAGGTCGGAGCCGTAGTCGTAGTACACGCCCCGGATGGCGAACGGCCGTTGTCCGCGGTCCGTCTGCAGCCGCAGGGAATCCCCCACACCCAGGTCATAGCGGTAGCTGTAGGGCTCGGAGATGAGCACCGACGCCCCGGTTCGCACGGCGGGCCATGCGGTGTCCGGCCTGCCGTCCCTGAATTGGTAGATGTCCTCCGTCTCCGGCCCGGGCTCCACGGCCACCAATTCGGTCGGGCCCACCCGGGCTTGCACCCGCACACGCCGCACCGAGTACGCGCCGGCTACGCCCTCCACGGCCCGCAGCCGGCGGACGACCGACGAGTCGAGGGTGGCGGTGGAGCGCCGGAAGACAAGGCTCGGCGGCTGCACGTAGACATCCGCCTGCAGCGACTGCTCTAGCCAGTCCGAGACGGTGCCGCGGAAGCTATCGATCATAATGCCGACGCCCACGGTGGCGGCGATGGCGACGGTGAGGGCCGCGATGGCGACACCGGTGCGGCTCAGATTGGTGACGACGCCACGTGCCGCCATCCGCCCGATCACGCCCGTGAGGCGACCGAGCAAGGGGCGCGCCCCGCTCGCAAGGGCCACCACAGCTAGTGGCGTGAGGAGCGCCGCCCCCACCAGAAGGCAAAAAAGAGCGCCGTATCCCGCCCAGATGCTTTGTTGCGTGCCCAGGAGCAAGAGGCCCCCGCCGCCCATCACGAGGACGCCGACTCCGGCCCACCACGGCGCCCAGCGGCGCAGGGCTGCCTCCTGCGTGGAGCGCCGCAGAACGGTGCTGACCGGTGCGTTGGTAGCCTCGCGCGCCGGCGGCAGGGCGGCCAAAAGGGTCGTCCCCAGGCCCAGCAGGGCCCCTTTCGCCAGCGTCCAGGGCGCCACCGTCACCTCGCTCACCTCCACCACAAAGTACAGGTCGTTAATCGTCTGCGCCAGTAGCTGCACCAGCCCCGACGCCAGCACCACTCCTAGCAGCAGTCCCAGTGCACTCCCCACGAGGCCCAGCACGGCGGCCTCGCCCAGCACGAGCCGAAAGACCTGTCCTCGCGTCACCCCCAGCGCCCGCAGGCGTCCCAACAGGCCGCGCCGCTGGACAATCGAGAAGGTCATGGTGTTGTAGATGAGAAACGCGCCCACGATGAGCGCCAGCAAGCTTAGGGCCGTTAGGTTGAGGTCGAACGCCTCCGTCATCTGCGTCACCGTCTCCGTGCGAGTGTCCGACCGCTGGAGACGCGCGCCGTCGGGCAGGGCACGACGGACGCCATCCAGGTATACCGCCCGGGCCGCATCATCGGAGGGCGCCAGGAGGTCGATCCGGCTCAGCCGCCCGTCCTGTCCGAAGAGGCGCTGGGCCGTCGACACGTCCACCACCAGCAGATTTGCCACGGCCCGCCGTGTGCGTTCATTGCGGGGCTCGATGAGGCCCGCCACGGCGACGGCATGCGTCGTCCCCTCGATCTCTACCCGGAGCGTGTCCTCCGACGACACCGCCAGGTCGGCGGCCGTGGGCGCACTCATCAGGGCCACGTCCTGCGTCATGAACGTGCCCAGATCCAGGTCGCCCGACGCGCCGGTGCCCAGATAGGGCCGAAAGGCGGCATCTGCCAGCGGGTCGATCCCGATCACTTGAAAGGTGCGATCGCCCCGCCGCAGCGTCCCATACCCCTCCACGACGGGCGCCGAGGGACGGACCCCCGCCTCGCGCAGGCGACGGTACACGTCGTCGTCGAGCGTCTCGCCGGTGCCCACTACCTGATGCGTGGCTGTTCCTGTTACCGTTTCTGCGGACAGCTGGAAGGCCCGGCTTGCGCTCGTATTGGCCAAGTCGATAGCGACGACCACGGCCACGCCAATGGCCACCCCGAGGACCGAGAGGCCCATCAGCCACGGGTGGCGCGTGAGGTAGCGGCGACTGGAGCGCTGGAGAAGCGACATCGTGCGCAGAGTAAGAAGAAGTGTGGCACAAAGAAGGCGGGACGGGCGCGGCGGCACAGCCGTGGCGTTCGTTCGTCGTTTATGCCTGGCGGCTTGTCCCTATGTACTCGGGCACCTCGTCGCGGAGGACTCCGCCGCGGAGATGCAGCACGCGGTCGGCTCGGGGAAGAACTTCGGGGTCGTGGGTGGCCACGAGGAGGGTGGTGTCGGTGTCCTGTACGAGACTGCCGAGGAGGCTGAGCACCTCCTGTCCTGTCTCGTAGTCGAGGTTGCCCGTCGGTTCGTCGGCCAGTACGAGGAGCGGCTCGTGGGCCAGGGCTCGCGCCACCGCGACGCGCTGCTGCTCCCCCCCCGACAGCCGGTCGGGAAAGTCATCGGCCCGGTCGGCAATGCCCACTCGCTCCAGCATCGTGCGGGCACGGTCCTGATCGGTCCGCGGCGTCTGGCCCGATAGTTCCAGGGGCAGCCGCACGTTCTCGCCCACGGTGAGCGTCGAGATGAGGTTGAACGACTGGAAGACAAACCCAATGTTCGCCCGCCGGAATTTCGTGCGCTCCGTTTCGGACATCGTCGTCAGGTCGGTGCCGCCGATGCGCACGTGGCCGGAGGTGGGCAGGTCGATGCCACTAATCAGATTCAGAAGTGTGCTCTTACCGGCGCCGCTGCGTCCCATGAGCACCGAAAACGCGCCCCGATCCAGTTGGAGCGACACGTCGCGCAGCACTGTGCGGTCCTGGTCGCCTTCGCGGTAGGTTTTGGTGAGGGCCTCCAACTGGACGAGCGAGGACGGGTCGGGCATGGGCATTGGGCGAGTGGTAGAACAACCAGGGCGAAAGCAACTGCCCCACGGAGGTCTCGATGGTCGAAGGCACACGGCGATGCCCGAAACGCGCATCCATTCAATGGTTCCCGCCGCGCCGCATGTGTCACGTCAGCGTTTCCCCGCGGACGCCGCGGGGGTATCCGCTACGAGAATGTTGGGGAATGGGGCCTGTAACGGGCGGGGTGCAGGGCGGAGTTCGAGCGGCCCGTATGCGAAGGCGTCGAGGGGAGAGGCGACTACGCCTCCTCGCGCTGTGGGGCCAGCAGGTAGAGGACGGCCATCCGCAGGGCCACCCCGTTGGTCACCTGGCTCAGGATAATGGCCCGCTCGTGGTCCACCACCGCGTCGGACAGCTCGATGCCGCGGTTCACCGGTCCCGGGTGCATGATGAGCAGATCGGGGTGGCGGCGCAGATGATCGGTGGTGATGCCGAACTGGTGGTGGTACTCGCGGGTGCTGGGGAAGAGGCCCTCGTCTTGGCGTTCCATCTGGATGCGCAGGGCCATCGCGATGTCACAGCCGTCGAGTGCGGCCTCAAGCCGCGTCGTGGTGCGCACGTCCATCGCGTCCTCCATGCCCACCGGCAGCATGGTCGCCGGCCCGCAGAGGGTGACCTGCGCCCCGAGCGTGGTGAGCGCCTGCACATTGGAGCGGGCCACGCGGCTATGCGTGATGTCGCCGATGATGGAGACGTTCAGGTCTTTAAACGTATCGACGTGCTCGCGCATCGTCAGCACGTCGAGCAGCGCCTGCGTAGGGTGGGCGTGGGCACCGTCGCCGGCGTTGACGATGACGCTGTCCGTGCAGCGGGCGAGGAAGTGCGGGGCGCCGGGGGAGGAGTGCCGAAGGACGACCACGTCCACCTTCATGGCCTCCACGTTGCGGGCCGTGTCCTTGAGCGTCTCGCCCTTCGTGACCGACGAGCCGGACTTCGACAGGCTCACGGTTTCGGCGGAGAGGCGCCCGGCGGCGAGGCTGAACGAGAGTTTGGTCCGCGTGGACGGCTCGAAGAAGAGGCTGGCCACCGAGGTCCCTTGCAGGGTGGGGACCTGCCGGATCGGACGGTCCAGCACGGTCCGAAACTCCTGCGCCGTATCCAGCAGGTGGCGGAGCTCGGTGGCCTCGTAGGTGGAAAGATCCAGCAGGTGCCGGTGGCGGAGTGGGGCGGGGCGCTCTGGCGCATCGGGGGGATCCGGGACGGCCATGGGTTGGAGAAATCGACGGCGTAGGGAAGAGTAGCGATAACACTGCCGCTCAGCGGGCATCGTCGTCGGTCCGGCGGGCGGCGGGGGCTTGAACCATCCACACCCCGTCCTCCTCGTCGACCTCCTGCACGCGAACCTTCACGTCTTCGTCGGGGAGGGTGGGCACCGTGCGCCCCACGATGTCGGGGGCAATGGGCAGCTCGCGATGTTGCCGGTCGATGATGGTGAGGAACTGGACGGAGGCAGGGCGGCCCATGTCCATTAGGGCGTCGAGCGCGGCGCGGCCCGTGCGCCCCGTAAACACCACGTCGTCCACCAGTACGAGGTGGCGGTCGGTGACGTCGAACGGAATGCGCGTGGTCTGAATTTGGGGCTGCTCCAGCCGCAGGCGCACGTCGTCGCGGTACATGGTGACATCCAGGAGACCGAGGGGCAGCTCAATGCCGGCCTGCTCCTGGAGGCGCGTTTGGAGCCGGCGGGCCAGGTGCACGCCCCGGGTCTGCATCCCCACGAACGCATGGGCGTCGGCGGGGGCCGGCGGGCCGTCCGGGTCGATGGGTTCGAGGATCTGCTGGGCCATGCGGTCCAGCGTTCGCCCGAGGTCGCGGGCGGTCATCAGTTGCGCCTTGATGCGGTCGTCGGACGCCATGGGGGGAGCTACATCGGTGCGGGCGACAGTGTGCGGCGGGATTCCGGCTGGGGAAGGGGCTGTCGTGGGCCGGCGGCCGTTCGTAAGGAACTGAACATCGGACAAACTTTCTAACGAGCCCACCCTTGTACCCTGACCCCCCTGCCCGTTCATGGCCGAGTCCAACGCCGCCCGCCGCTACCTCGATCCCGTCGTGATCTCCCAACTCGACACGATGGAGCTGCGGGCCCGTCTCATCGTCGAGGGCTTTATCACCGGCCTGCACCGCAGTCCCTATCGCGGCTTCTCGGTCGAGTTTGCCGAGCACCGGCCCTACAATCCCGGCGACGAGCTCCGCCACGTCGACTGGAAGGTCTACGCCAAGACAGACCGCTACTTTATCAAGCAGTACGAGGAGGAAACGAACCTCCGTAACTACGTCGTCCTCGACACGTCTGCCTCGATGCGCTACCAGGGCGAGGGAGGACTTTCGAAACTCGACTACGGGGCCTATCTCGCCGCGGGGCTCCACAACCTGATGCTCAAGCAGCGCGACGCGACGGGCCTCATTGGGTTCGACGAATCGGTGCACACGTTTCGACCGCCCAAGGCCACGCAAGGCTACCTGCGGCAGCTCCTCGTGGCCCTCGAACGGATCCATGGACGAGAGCCCGAGGGAGAGCGTACCAGCGCCGCGGCGGCGCTCGAAGAGGTGGCCCAGCGGGTCAAGCGCCGGTCCCTCGTTGTGGTGATTACGGACCTGTTCGAGAACATTGCGGCCCACGACGATCTCCTGCGCGCCCTGCGGCACCTTCGTCACCGCGGGCACGAGGTGATTGTCTTTCACGTCCTGGAGGGACAGACCGAGCGTCAATTTCGGTTTCCGGAGCGGCCCATGCTCTTTCGGGACGTGGAGACCGGGGAGGAGGTCTCGCTCCGCCCCGCCCAACTGCGCGACCATTATACAGAGGCCGTGGCGCATTTCACCGAAACGTTCCGGCGCAGCTGCCTGGAGCACGACATCGACTTTGCGGAGCTTGACACCAACGAACCCTACGACACGGCCCTGATGGCCTACCTCAACAAGCGCGCTCGCCTGGCGTGATCATCCGTGCGGTTGGGCCCGTGCTACCGGCGCCGGCGACGACGAGCAGGCGGCCTTGAGGTGCTCGAACAGGGCAGTCTGGGCGTCCGCCTCGGACAGCCCGATCACGACCGGCCCGTCCCCGGCTCGGAGCAGGAGCACTTCGTCCGACAGTGCTCCCACAAAGAAGCGCGTGGCCGCGTAGCGACGGTAGTGGCGATGGTAGCGGCGGGCCGAGATGCGATCGACCGCCTCCACGGAGGCGTACGGCAGCGTGCAGGTGCGGGGGCCCTGAGTCAGCGTTACGGTGTCTGGGCGACACTCCACGCGCACCGCCGGGCGGAACCCGACCAGGCCGATCCCCGCCAGCGCGAGCACTGAGACCACCTGCCCCCCCCAGAACAGGGCCTGCCACGAGGGGTTGGCGGTAAGCACCGGTTTGAGGAGCGCCCACCCCAGGTAGTGGCTCATGAGCACGAGCAGGCTCAGTGCCACGAGGACCACGATAAAGAGTGCCTCGCCCCGCAGTCGATCGCCGACCCATGCCCGGACTGCCCGCCCGAGCAGGGAGTAGCTGGGATGGTACGTGCGGGAAGACCGGAAGGTGCGCGTCACGGTGACGGCGGGGCTGCGGAGAAAACAGGCGGGGCCCCGAACGCGATCGCGGTCGGGCCGCCTTGACGAAAGTGCAAAGGGCACACATGTTCTTGGCTAGATTGTCGGAGGCCCCCTACGGTTCATCGAATCGTAGGTTGCCTGTTGCCCATGCAGGCGTTATGGGATTTACGAGGCCACGTACTCGCTGAGGTCGAGCGTCAATTCCTCCCGGTAGGCCCGGTAGCCCGTAACCAAGATGGTTGTCACCGGCACAGCAATCAAGAGCCCAAACACACCGAGCAGCGTCCCGAACACCAACAGCGAAAACAGGACGAGAAGCGGGTGTAGGCCCACTTGGTAGCTGAGGATGTTGGGGGTCAGTACGCTCTGTTCGAGCACACTTTCGCCGAGCAGGACGGCAATCACGATGAGGGCCTTGGTCCA
>CAJXKO010000014.1 GCA_913055845.1 uncultured Bacteroidota bacterium
CTCGGCAACGAGGCCGCGCAGCGGCAGGTGGCGGTGCTGGTGGAAGAGACATCCTCCCCCACCGTGCAGGCCATGCGCCAGCGCATGGAAGACCGCTTTGCCAACCTGCAATGGGTGCCGTACGCGGCGGGTGAGGGACGGAATGCGCGTCGCCTCGGCATGCAGGAGGCATTTGGGCGCCCGCTTCGCCCGCGCTACGCACTGGGCGAGGCGGAGGTGATTGTGAGCCTCGACGCCAACTTCCTTGATGGCCGCTCGCGGGACTTCCTCCACAACACGCAGGGCTTTGCCGAGGGACGGCGCCTCGAAGACGTGGAGGGAACCATGAGCCGCCTCTACACGATCGAAAGCCGGTACTCGACCACCGGGGGCACCTCGGACCACCGCCTGCCGATGCGCGCCGGGCAAATTCCGGCCTTTGCGGCCGCCCTGGCCGCGGAGCTCGGCGTGGGCGACGCGCCGGAGGCCTCGTGGAGCGAAAAGGAGCGTCTGCACGTCCGTGAGATTGTTCGGGACCTGCGGGAGGCGGGCGAGAACGGCGTTGTGCTAGCGGGCGAGTCGCAGCCCCCCGCGGTGCACGCCCTTGCGATGGCCATCAACCAGCGGCTTGGGGGGCTGGGCACCACCGTGACGCTGCTCGACACGGGTGCGTCTGAGGTGCAGCCCCAGGACGAGGCGCTGGCCGATCTCACCGAGTCGATGGCGACCGGGGAGGTGGACACACTGTTCATGCTGGGCGTGAATCCCGTCTACGATGCCCCGTCCGGACTGAACTTTGAGGAGGCCCTTTCGAACGTTCAGGACACCGTGCACCTGGGACGCCTTCGCAACGAAACAGCCCAGGCGGCCCGCTGGCACATCCCGCGCACCCACTACCTAGAGCAGTGGGGCGACGGGCGGGCCTACGACGGGACGCTGTCCGTCATCCAGCCGCTCATTCGGCCCCTGTACGACGACGCCCACTCGATCATCGAAGTGCTCAACCTTGCGGCCACGGGCGTCGATGCGGGGGGGCACGACCTGGTGCGCGAGCAGTGGCGGGCTCAACTCTCCGAGCCCTTCCGCGAGCAGTGGCGGCAGGTGCTGCACGACGGATACCTGGAAGACACGGGCTACGACGTCGCGTCGGTCGGGGAGGCCACCGTGCCCACGGTTGAGGCCTCCAGTTCGTCGGACGAGCTTGAGGTCGTGTTCCGCCCCGATCCGAAGTTGCTGGCGGGGCGCTTCTCCAACAACCCCTGGATGCAGGAGTTGCCGGATCCCATCACCAAGATCGTGTGGGACAACGTGGCCGTTATGAGCCAGGCGACGGCGGACGAGCTTGGCGTAGAGGTGAGCCGCCGCGAGGGCAGCTTTTACGCCGACCGCGTGGAGCTGACGCTCGACGGCGAGGCCGTGGAGCTCCCCGTGTGGGTCCAGCCGGGCTACCCGGACGGCTCCATTGGGGTCTCGATGGGCTACGGGCGCACCATCGCCTCCACGCGTGAGTCGGAGAGCACGCCCTTCTGGGACACGAGCGACCGGACCAACATCTACAACGGTGCTCCCATTGCCGGCGGCGTCGACGCGTCGGGCAATGGGGTGGACGTGATCGGCGCCAATGTGGCCCCCCTGCGCCCCACGGGGGAGCGCGTGGCCACCGGGGCCGAGGTGTCCAAGGTGGACAGCGGCTACCTGATTGCCACCACGCAGGAGGAGGGAACCATGCAGGGACGCCCGATCGTGCGGTGGGCCACGCTCGACGAGTTTAAGGAGGACCCGTACTTCGTCAACGATACGCAGCCTCCCGTGCCCGACCTCGGCCACGGCGAAGAGGGAGGGCATGGCGGCGACGGACACAGCGGCGACGGGGCGCCCCCCGACGCGTCCGGCCACGGGCTGGAGGCAGGGCCCGGCACCGATGCCCACGCGGCGGAGGACATGCCGGAGCAGACCGCCGAATCCGGCGACGGGGGCGCGGCGCACGGAGGAGGCGAGCAACAGGCGCCAGCCGGCGAGCGGCAGCGCGAGTACCCCATGATTTGGCAGGAGGACCACCCGGGCGATCAGCCAGCCTACAAGGACAATCCCTACTACGGAAATCAGTGGGGCATGACGGTGGACCTCAACACCTGCACCGGTTGCAACGCCTGCGTCGTGGCCTGCACGAGTGAGAACAACGTGCAGGTAGTGGGGAAGGACGAGGTGAGCAAAGGCCGTCACATGTACTGGATTCGGAACGACCGCTACTACGTGAGCGAGGAGGAGGGCGACGACGATCCCGAGATGCTCACCCAACCGGTGATGTGCCAGCACTGCGAAAACGCGCCGTGCGAGTCGGTCTGTCCGGTGGCGGCCACGGTGCACTCGCCGGATGGCACCAATCAGATGGTCTACAACCGCTGCATTGGCACCCGCTACTGCCAGAACAACTGCCCCTACAAGGTCCGCCGCTTCAACTTTTACGACTGGACCAAGACGCTGCCCACCGAAGTGCAGATGGCGCAGAATCCGGACGTGACGGTGCGGACGCGGGGCGTCATGGAGAAATGCACGTGGTGCATCCATCGGGTGCGCAAGCACCAGCAGCAGGCCGACAACGAGGATCGGGACCTCCGGCCGAACGAGGTGGAGACAGCGTGCCAGGAGGCCTGCCCCACCGACGCCATCACCTTTGGCGACCTCAACAACCCCGAGAGCGACGTCGTGAAGGAGAAAGAGAATCCGCGCCGGTACGAGCTGCTTTCATACCTCAATACGAAGCCGCGTCTCTCCTACCTGGGGCGGGTGCGCAACACGAACCCCCGTCTGGAAGAGGCGCTCTCGGCGGAGGCGGACGAAGCACAGGCGAGTGCGTAGGCCTCGCCGTGCCCCTGTACTGAAGTAGAATTGACCCCCGAGAAATCGTGGAGACCTCCAAGAAACTTCCCGCGGACCCGTCCGAGCCGGCGCCCTCCCCGTCCGGTGACGGCGCGCCCGATCGTCTCGTCAAGGGCGACTTGTCGTTTCACGACATCACCGAGATGGTGTCGCGGCACGCGGAGAAGAAGGCACCGATGGCGTGGTACGCCGCCTTCGCCGTCGCGCTGTCCGGCACGCTGTTGTTGCTGGGCCTATTCGCCCACGTCGTGTGGAATGGCATCGGCGTGTGGGGCAACAACCAGCCGGTGGGATGGGGCTGGCCGATTGTCAACTTCGTGTTCTGGGTGGGGATCGGACACGCCGGGACGCTGATTTCGGCCATTTTGTACCTGTTCCGACAGCACTGGCGGACGGCCATTAACCGCGCCGCGGAGGCGATGACGCTCTTCGCCGTGATGTGTGCGCTGATCTGGCCCACTTTCCACGTCGGGCGCGTGTGGGCCATCTACTGGACGCTCCCGATCCCCAACCAGATGGCCATGTGGCCGCAGTTCAAGAGCCCGCTGCTCTGGGACGTGTTCGCGGTCTCTAGCTACTTCCTCGTCTCACTCATCTTCTGGTACGTGGGCCTTGTCCCCGACCTCGCCACGCTCCGCGACCGCGCCAAGAACTTCTGGCGTTCGCGTATCCTCGCCTTCTTTTCGCTGGGATGGACGGGCTCGAACCGCCACTGGCGCAATTACGAGAAGGCCTACCTACTGCTCGCGGGCCTCGCCACGCCGCTCGTGCTGTCGGTACACTCCGTCGTGTCGTTCGACTTTGCGGTATCGGTCATTCCAGGGTGGCATACGACCATCTTCCCCCCGTACTTCGTGGCCGGGGCTATCTTCTCCGGCTTCGCCATGGTGGTCACACTTATGGTGATCACGCGGGAGATCTACGGGCTCAAAAACGTGATCACGATCGATCACCTGGAGAAGATGAACATCATCATCCTGGTGACGGGCACGATCGTGGGCTTTGCCTACATCACGGAGTTCTTCATGGCCTGGTACTCGGGGGTACAGTACGAGCAGTACGCCTTCATCAACCGGGCCTTCGGGCCCTACGCCTGGGCGTACTGGATTATGATGACCTGTAACCTGATTACGCCGCAGCTCTTCTGGTTCAAGAAGCTGCGCCGGTCGATTCCAGTGATGTTCGTGCTCTCGATCTTTGTGAACATCGGGATGTGGTTCGAGCGGTTCGTGATTACCATCACGTCGCTCCACCGCGACTTCCTGCCCAGCTCGTGGGGCTACTTTACGGCCACCTGGGTTGACATCGGAACGCTCGTTGGATCGTTCGGGCTCTTCTTCACGCTCTTCCTGCTGTTCCTTCGGTTCGTGCCCATGGTGGCGATGGCCGAGGTGAAGGGCGTAATGCCGCAGGCCGATCCGCACTTCCACGAGCACGGCGGCAACGGGCACCCGGAGGGAGACGGCGAGCCGTATATCAAGCCGGCCGAGCCGGCCCTGGCGGAGGCTTATCGGGGCGGCGGCCCGGAAGAGACGGACGATTCGTCCACCTAGTCCCAACTGGTGCCTGCTACTCACTACTGCTTTCGACTGTGTACTGCGCGACGCCATGCCTACTTTCGTTCAAGACCTGAAGGCGAACTTGGGGATTTTTGAGAGCGACGCCGACCAGGTGTATGGCCTGCTGGCGGAGTTTTCGGACCCTGGCGCCCTGCTCCACGCCGCGGAGGCGGTGCGGGAGGATGGCTACAGCCATTTCGACACCCACAGCCCCTTTCCCATCCACGGGATGGACGAGGCGATGGGGTTGGGCAACGCCACGGGCGTCGGCGTGCTCGCGTTTTTTGGGGGCGTCACGGGATGTGCGGTCGCGTATCTCCTGCAGTGGTGGACCGCTGCCGTCGACTACCCCATCAACATCAGCGGGAAGCCCTTTTTTGCGGTGGAGCCCTCGGTGCCCATCATGTTCGAGCTTACCATCCTGTTCGCGGCGTTTGGGGCCGTGGCGGGGATGCTGGCATTGAATGGGCTCCCGCGCCCGTACAATCCGCTCTTCTACTCCGACCGCTTCAAGGGCGCCACCGACGATCGATTCTTTCTGCACATTGCCGCCAGTGACGATCAGTTTGACGTGGAGGAGAGTGCGGCGCTGCTCCAGCGCCTCGGGGCGCGACACATTGAACTCGTAAAGGACGATGGCACCATGGACGCGTAGGGACCCCCTGCGTCCGCCCGTCCGCCTACTTCTAGATTTTTCGTACGACCGATGCGACGCTCGTTTTTGACCGGATTGGTGCTCATGGCCCTGCTTCTGGTGGGCTGCCGGGGGACCCAGTCGGACAACCCGCCTTTCCATCTGAACCTGGACATGGACTTCCAGCAGAAGTTTGGGCCGCAGGAGTCCAATCCGTTTTTCGAAGACAACGCGGCGATGCGGATGCCGGTACCGGGCACGGTGCCGCGCGGAGAGCTCCGTGACAGTTCGGCCCTCTACCGGGGCCGCACCGGGGCGGGGGACTACGTAGGGGACATCCCGATTGCCGTGAACCGGGCGGTGCTAGAGCGGGGGCAGGACCGCTACAACATCTACTGCTCTGTGTGCCACGGAAAAACCGGAGCCGGGAACGGCGTCATCATGCGGGAGGACTACGGCTACACGCCGGCCTCCAGTTACCACATTGAGCGCCTCCGCGATGCCCCGGACGGGTACCTCTACGACGTGATCGCCAACGGCGTACGCAACATGCCAGCCTACGGACAGAAGATTCCCGTGATGGACCGCTGGGCGATCGTTGCGTACGTCCGCGCCCTTCAGCGAAGTCAGAACGCTTCGCCCGACGACGTACCGCCCGGGCAACAGGCGCGCCTAGGGGAGGATGGGGCCAGTCCGACGGCCAGTCGTGGCGACACAGAGTAAATCCCGTCCGCCCCCCAAGCCCGCCCTCTTCCCTGCGAACCATTCATCCAGACCCCGCGGGTCCGAACTGACCCCCCGACACCATGGCCGACTCGTACAATCGAAGCTCCCTCCTGGAATGGCTGGTGGATCCCGTCCAGTCGACACGCGACGCTGCGGAGCGCGCCTACCGGTTCGTGGGGGACCGGCGGGCGTGGGTTGTGCCGCTGGCCCTCGGCATTGCGCTGCTCACGATCAGTGCATTGGGGCTGTGGCAGAGCCCGGACGATTTCTACTTCGCCTACCTGGCGGGGTGGTCGTTCCTCCTTACGACGTCCCTCGGGGGGCTCTTCTTCCTGATCTTTAACCACCTCACGCGAGCGCACTGGAGCGTGGTGGTGAACCGCGTCAACGAGGCGCTGGTGTGGGCCTTCCCGCTGTTGTTCCTGCTGGGGCTGCCCCTCTTGTTTGGTATGCACGACCTGTACCACTGGACGCACCAGGAGCTCTACGACCCGAACAGTCCGCAGTACGATGAGGTGCTGGCCGGGAAGCGGGCCTACTTGAATTTTGAGTTCTGGAGCGTGCGCATGGTAGTCTACTTTGCGGTGTGGACCCTGCTCTCGTACCGGCTCTACACCTTCTCGCTGCGGCAGGACGTAGAGACCGATCCGTCGCTCCAGCAAAAAATGCGGAATACTAGCGCCTGGGGGCTCCCGCTCCTGGCGGTGACCACCGCGTTCGCGAGCTACGACATCCTGATGTCGACGGATCCGCACTGGTTCTCGACCATTTTCGGCATCTACTTCTTCGCAGGAGGGATCCTGAGTGCCGTGGCCACCATCACGCTGGTCACACTGCTCTTGCAGCGCACCGGCGGCCTGCTCCAGGGAATCGTGACACCTGAGCACTACCACGACCTCGGGAAGTATCTCTTCGGCTTCGTCGTCTTCTGGGCCTACATCGCGTTCAGCCAGTACATGCTGTACTGGTACGGCGGCATTCCGGAAGAGACGGTGTGGTTTCAGCACCGACTGCGTGGCGGTTGGGGATGGCACAGTGCATTCCTGGTACTCTTCCACTTTCTGGTGCCGTTCGTCATTCTGCTGCCGCAGGCCACAAAGCGTGCCTATTCGGTTTTGGGAGTCATGGCCGTCTGGCTGATCGGCATGCACTGGGTCGACCTGCACTGGGTGGTGGTGCCGGTGCTCCGAGACAGTGCTGGATTTCACTGGCTTGACTTTACATGCTGGTTGGGGTTAACGGGAATCTTCGCAGGAGGACTCATGTACCGCCTAAGTCGGCACCCTCTCGTCCCCCAAAACCATCCTTCTCTCGCGGACTCCCTGCACTTTGAAAACATGTAGCAGGAGGTGCCGAGGCCCCGACTTATGCGATGCCCGGCGCCTCTTTTCCGGTGATTTTCACCCGGGGGGTTGACCCTTCCCTCCCCCGTCCCGTTCATCTATGTCCGGCCGATCTACAACCTTGTCTTCACTATGACTGCCGACGCTGAACAGCCACTTTCCGCGCCGTCGCTCCTCGCCCCGGGCGACGCCATCTCGGTGGACGGGAGCGAGGTAACGTTCGTCTGGGAGCCTGTTGCAGGAGCCACGCAGTATCGCCTGCAGGTGGCCTCGACGGCGCGCTTCCAAGAGCTTGCGCTCGACGCGGAGGTCGGCGCCGAAACGGCGGTGACCGTGGGCAACCAGTTCCCCACCGACGGCGAAACGTTCTTCTGGCGAGTCATCGCCGAAGGGGAGAGCGAGGAGCGAGCTACGAGCGCCGTGGAGAGCTTTGTGGCTACCACGGCGGCCGATGCCGAGCACGACGCGCCGAGTGGAGACGAAGAGCCCGTCACTGAACTTGCCCGGGCTGCGCGCCGCGAAGCTACGGTCGAGACCTTTGATTTTGAGGATCAGTTCGAAGAGGAAAAAGAGCGGGGCGTGGCGTATGAGGGGGTCGCGGCGACACAGATCATGGGGATCTCAGGGTCGATTATTCTCGTTATTCTCGTGGCGGTAGCCATCATCTTTGGGTGGTTCGCGCAGGTTACACAGAACGAGCGCACGGCGGCCGCTGAACGACAGCGGTACGACCAGATTCGACAGGCCGAGAGGGAGGCCACGCAGCAGCTTCAGCAGTACGGGGTCGTGGACGAGGAGGAGGGGGTGTATCGCATCCCGATCGATCGGGCCATGGACCTCATGGCGACCGAAGCGTACCAGGAGCGGCAGCCGCCGCAGTAGGCGCGGCTAACGCACCGCCGAGCCGCGCACTCTGACTGGAGTAGGTAGTGACAGGTCGGTTGGAAGACGGGGCTCATCCGGCGGGAGAACGGCAATATTTCGTCACCAACGCGATTGACCAACATGGGTGACTTTTGGCTTCCCGAGGCGGCGTCCACAATGGCGCCGGAGGTCGACAGCCTCTTCAACTTCGTAACCGTCGTCAGCACGATTCTGCTTGTTGGCGTCGTGGCGGCCATGCTCTGGTTCGTCTACCGGTACCGCCGCCAGGATCCTGGAGAGCGCCCGGCCCCGGTAGAGGAGAGCAAGCTGCTGGAGATATCCTGGATTGTGATTCCCACAATCCTCGTTTTGCTCGTCTTCAACTGGGGGTTTAAGTCCTTCATCAAGCAGAAGACAGTGCCCCCCGACGCGTACGAGATCCGCGTGCAGGCCCGGCAGTGGAGTTGGACGTTCGAGTACCCGAACGGTGTGACGTCGGACACGATGTACGTGCCGGCCAACGAGCCCGTAAAGACCACCATGAGCAGCAGCAACGTCCTCCATAGCTTCTTTGTCCCGGCGTTTCGGGTAAAGCAGGACGTACTGCCGAACCGCTACAGCTCCGTCTGGTTTGAGGCGACAAAGAAAGGGACGTACGACGTGTTCTGCACAGAGTACTGTGGGCTTGACCACTCGGAGATGGACGCGGCGGTCAAGGTGGTGTCCCGCGAACGGTTTGACCAGTGGCTCAAGGAGTCCGCGACGCCGACGGACATTCCGCTCCCGAGACTCGGGGAGCAACTGTACAGCCAACAGGGATGTCAGGGCTGCCACAGTCTGGACGGTTCGGACATGGTGGGGCCGACCTGGCAAGGCCTCTACGGCAAGACGGGCCACGAAATGGCCGATGGGTCCACGGTGACCGTGGACGAGAACTATCTGCGC
Organism: uncultured Bacteroidota bacterium; assembly: GCA_913055845.1. Taxonomy (GTDB): domain Bacteria; phylum Bacteroidota; class Rhodothermia; order Rhodothermales; family Salinibacteraceae; genus Salinibacter. Next base: position 8,931 of record CAJXKO010000014.1, read on the forward strand.
ACGTCCATTCTGCAATCGGGAGACAAAATTGTACAGGGCTACCAGAATGTGATGCCCTCCTACTCGAACCTCTCAGAGAGAGAAGTGGCGGGGCTCGTTGCGTTCATCAAAGAGCAGAGCGACCAGGAGCCGCCCCAGAACTAACGCCGTGGCCGCCTCCCCCTACCCATTGCGGAGTGGAGGCATCGCCCCGCCGCGCACGCTCGTCATACACCAGATCGACACGCCATGAGCACGACCACGCAAGACGCACCGGTCGAGGACGAAGCGCACCACGACGAGGAGACCAATTACCTCAACCACGACACCGGAATTTGGTCGTGGTTGGCGACGAAAGACCACAAGCGCATCGGGATTCTTTACTGCATCTCGCTTGCGGTGGTCTTCCTCGCGGCCGGCATCCTCGCCCTGTTCATGCGGGCCGAGCTGTCCGCGCCCGGAGAGACCATCATGGGCAATGAGACCTACAATCAGGTCTTCACGATGCACGGCATCCTGATGGTCTTCCTATTCCTGGTGCCGTCGATCCCCGCCATTTTGGGCAACTTTGTCTTGCCCATGCAAATCGGGGCGAAGGATGTCGCCTTCCCTAAGTTAAACCTCGCCTCGTGGTACGTCTACATGGCGGGGGCTATCCTCACCATTGCGGCCCTACTCACCGGCGGGGTGGACACGGGGTGGACGTTCTACACGCCGTACTCCTCCACCACGGGTGGGGGCGTTCTCTGGATGACGGCGGCTATTTTCGTGGCGGGGTTCGCATCGATCTTTACGGGCCTCAACTTCATCGTGACGGTTCATAAGATGCGTGCCCCAGGCATGACGTGGAATCGGCTTCCGCTCTTTATCTGGGGCATCTACGCGACGAGCATCGTGCAGGTGCTCGCGACGCCGGTCATCGGCATTACGATGGTGCTGCTCATTCTGGAGCAGACGATGCAGATTGGCATCTTTGATCCTGCCCTCGGGGGCGATCCGGTGCTCTTCCAGCACTTCTTCTGGTTCTATAGCCACCCGGCGGTCTACATCATGATTCTGCCGGCGTTCGGCATCTTGTCGGAGCTGATCGCCACCTTCTCCCGCTCGCGCATTTTCGGATACCGGGCCATCGCCCTCTCATCGGTGGCCATCGCCATGCTGGGCTTCTTGGTGTGGGGACACCACATGTTCGTGAGTGGCCAGTCGGCCATCTCATCGATCGTGTTCTCGCTGATTACGTACCTCATTGGCATTCCGTCCGGCATCAAGGTCTTCAACTGGGTGGCCACCTTGTATAAGGGGTCCATCTGGCTGCAGACCCCGATGCTTTACGCCCTGAGCTTCCTCTTCCTCTTCACCATCGGAGGCTTCACCGGCATCATGGTAGGCGTGCTGGCGGTAGATGTGCAGCTGCACGATACCTACTACGTGGTGAGTCACTTCCACTACGTGATGATGGGGGGCTCGGTCGTGGCGCTGCTCGGGGGCATGCACTACTGGTGGCCCAAGATTACTGGCCGGATGTACAACGAGACGCTCGGAAAAATTGCGGCGGGACTCGTCTTCGTCGGGTTTAACCTGACGTTCTTCCCGCAGCTGGTGCTCGGCTCGCGTGGGATGCCGCGACGGTACGCCAACTACGCCGAGCGCTTCGCGGGACTGCACGAACTCTCGACGTACGGGTCCTGGGTTCTGGGCGCGGGGCTTTTCCTCATCTTGGGATACGCCCTCTGGTCGCTTGCGTACGGAGAGGAAGCGCCGGCCAATCCGTGGGGCGCCACCACCCTGGAGTGGACCAACGTTGCCGCCATTCCCGACCATCATAACTTTAAGCGGACGCCGCTGGTGACACGGGGCCCCTACGACTTCCACCTCGCCGACGAAGTGTTTGGCGGCGGCGACGGCGAAGCGCTTGGCGACGACGTGCCGCGAATTCCGGAACCCGCTCCGTCCGCGCCCACCGAGGACGACACGGCTGCGTCGGCGAGCGCCTAGTCGTTTCTTCTGGCTCCTCACGCCCTGTTTCACGAGACCTCCTGACGGCTTATGGCCACGGAAACTGCCCCGGCCCCCACCGAAACCGACGGTGCGCACGACCATCCGGCCCACCTCGAACATCACTTCGTCTCGTCTAAGCAGCAGTTCGACTCGGCGAAGCTCGGAATGTGGGTCTTCCTCATTACGGAGGTGCTGCTGTTCAGCGGCATGTTCGTGGCCTACGCCGTGTTCCGGCAGTGGAACCCCGAGGTGTTTGTGGCGGCGAGCAACACGCTCGATCAGATGTGGGGCACGATTAACACTGTCGTGCTCCTGACCTCGTCCCTAACGGTGGCCCTCTCGATTCACTATATCAAGCAGGATAAGGTAAAGCAGTGTGTTTACTACCTGCTGAGTACTCTCGGCCTCGCCGGAGTTTTTATGGTGATTAAGTACATCGAGTACACGGCCAAGTTTGAGCATGGAATCTATCCGGGGGCTGCATTCGATCCCCACGGGGCCCACTACGAACACTTGGCCGGAATGGCGGCGGCTCCGCAGTTCTTTAGCATCTACTTCGTGATGACGGGCATCCACGGACTTCACGTGGTGATTGGGATGCTCGTCATCGGGGCCATCGCATTTATGGCGTGGCGGGGATCTTTTAGCAGCGAATGGTACACGCCCGTTGAGCTTACCGGACTGTATTGGCACCTGGTCGACATCGTCTGGATTTTCCTCTTTCCGCTGCTATACCTCATTTAGCGCGGCCGCTTCTGGCGGCATCGAGGTGCACCTGCCCCGTTTAGTCTCCGTATTTTGAGCTCCCTTTTATGGCGCACGACGGTCCACACATTGTCCCCAAATCGGTCCTGCTGAGGGTGTTTGGAGGACTCATCGTACTGACCATTCTCACTGTAGCGGTGGCCTACGTGCCGCTCGGGCCGCTCGGGGTGCCCGTTGCCATCGGCATCGCAGCGGTCAAGGCTAGTCTTGTCGTGCTGTTCTTTATGCACTTGAAGTACGACAATCCGGTCAATGCCCTGACATTTACGATCGGCACCATTTTCGTCATCGTATTTGTGGCCATTACGCTGCTCGATACGGCCTTCCGTGGAGATCTGGGCAACGTGAACCAGCGGACGGTACAGGAAATTCAGGCCGAGCAGGAGCGAGCGGAGCAGCGCAACGAAGCGCTCCCTGCAGACTCCTTGCGCATCGCGCCGGCCGACTATCCCGACCAGGAACGGGGGGCGAGCATGAGTACCGAGGGAGGATCGTAGGGGACCGCGAAGGAAGAGGGGCCCGCTTACAGGTCGGCCGAACTTTCTTGAATCTTTGATGTACCATGGAGTAGCGACTCCGACAGGGAATCTCGTGGGCTGCAAGCCCCGCTTCCCGTTTCGATGAATCGTGGCCGCCACCGCCGCGCACAATGCTTCTTTTGTTTTCCGGACTCGTCGGACTGACGTTCTTCGTGCTGCTCGTCTGGGCCGGGACGATGGTGTATCGGCTCTACAATCCGGAGCATCCGCGTCCGTTCGAGGAGCATCCCACGGTTCAGCGCCAGGAGGCAACGGCACAAGGGGAACGGGTATCGGTCGGGGTCCGCGAGATTCGGGCCGATCGGCGGCGCAAGCAGCGTGTGAAGAACGACCACCAAGAGTATGTGTGGGGCCGTTCGGACGGCATCCCGGAGGCCTGGCAGGAAAATCTTTGGACACGACGCAACTGAGGTCCGTGATGCGTCCCCCGGGGAAGCATTACGGGTTAGTCTCGTATTCCGTACCGTGCTCCCCAAGAAATGCGGCGAGTGCGTCGTAGGTCTCCCGCTGCGTTGAGGAAGTCAGGTCACTCCCCACCCGATCCGTAATCCCTTTCACGATGTGACAGGGGATTCCGTGTTGCGCCGCCACGTAGGCCACGGCGTACCCCGTACCGTCCCGCATGTCCGCGATTCGCTCCCAGTAGCTGCGCTCTTCCAGCTCCTCATCGTCCGTGTGATCCTGAGAGACGAGTGTACCCTCGAGTGACAGGCCGGACAGGGCATCGAGGGGCATGCGGGGATATGCCGGATCGTCTAGGGCCACCCGGTCCCCCTCCAGGACAAAAGTCGCACCCACGAGCGCTCCGTCCTCCAAGCCTTCCCCGAGAGCAGTGGCACCGCCGGCATGGAGGAGCACGTCCACATCGTGCTGCTGGAGCATCCGCTCTGTTCCGAGCGTTGCTTTAATCTTGCCCGGCCCGGTTACCAAAACGAGGACATCGCCGAGCTCCATGTGCTGTCCTTCCTCCACCGTGTCAAGGCGACCGCCAGTCTGTTGCTTCACGAATGGCAGCGCCTCTTCGGGGGTTGCGAAGACAATCCCAAGCATCGAACACCCTCATTTGTGGAAAGTATGATGGATGGCGCGTTGCACGCCCAGCCGTAACCAAGCAAACTCGTTAACGAATGTCACGCCCTGCATGAAGGTTACCGAGCATTTTGATCAGGCATCGGAGCCACTCATTTCCTACGAAATCATTCCGCCCCGGCGGGGAGGATCCGCGGACCAAATTCTTCGGGTCGTCGAGGAACTGATGCCTTACGACCCGCCCTTTATCGACGTGACCAGTCACTCGGCGGAGGTCGAGTATAAGCAACAGGATAACGGCACGTGGAAACGGCGCGTGAAACGGAAGCGTCCCGGCACCATCGGCCTCTGTGCGGCCATCGAGGCGCGCTTTGGCATCGACACCGTTCCTCATCTCCTGTGCAAGGGGTTCACGCGAGAGGAGACGGAGGATGCCCTCATTGAACTGAATTACCTGGGGGTAGAGAACGTGCTTGCCATCCGAGGGGACGACAAGGGCTATGAGAAGTCCATTTCGGGCAACCGGTCCCGCAACGAACACGCCGCCGACCTCGTGCGGCAAATTCAGGACATGAATCAGGGGGAGTACCTGGAGGATCTGATGAACGCCGAGCCGACCGATTTCTGTGTGGGAGTGGGCGGCTATCCGGAAAGCCACTTTGAAGCGCCCAACCTGGCATGGGACATCATGCGGCTAAAGGAGAAGGTGGAGGCCGGGGCCGATTACATCGTGACGCAGATGTTCTTCGACAACGAGTACTTCTTTAACTTCGTCGACAAATGCCGGGAGGTCGGCATCGAGGTGCCCATCGTGCCGGGCATCAAGATTCTGAAACGGAAGCGCCACCTGCGTCTGCTCCCGAAACACTTTCACACGGAGATCCCGGAAGAGCTCGCGGCACAGGTCGATGCTGCCGACCCCGATGACGTAGAGAACATCGGGGTGGACTGGGCCATCCGGCAAACCCGGGACCTGATGGAGGCCGGCGTGCCCTGCATTCACTTCTACATCATGTCGAGCGCAGACACCGTCAAGAAAGTAGTGGACCCCCTCCACGAAATGGCGTAGGAACCGCGGCCGCCAGCCTCGATGAGGGTGCCCAAGATAAGAATGGGCCCAGCGCCGGCAGTTCGGCGCTGGGCCCATTGCTTTTGACGGTACGAGGCCGCACGATGCCGCGCGGTACTCACCTACCGGTGGGCATCTTTGTCCTTGCTGCGTAGCTTCGACTTGTATTTCTCGAGCTGGCGACGTAAATGATCGACACAGAGATTGATGGCCTCCTCGTGGCTGCTCGCCGCGTCCTCGGCCGAGAGGCGGTTCTGATAAACGTCGATATTGATTGAGGCTGTTTTGTTTTCGGCCGGAGAATTGTCTTCTCCGAGAATGACGTGCGCACTGACGATTCCGTCGAAGAACTGCTCCAACTTCGCCGTCCGTTCCCGCGCATACTCGCGGACGCGGTCGCTAACATCGACGTGACGCGTTGTAACTTGGGTCTGAAAAGCCATAAAGCGGGCCTCTGGTTGTGTGCAGAAGAGGACGGATCCCCCGCAGTGTCCGCGGACCTTTCTCACATTCCATCTCCTTGGGAGATGTTTCCGTCTCGTCCCATTTGGACCCCGAGCTCATTGCCGGAAGATGTCGTCGCTGGGCAAAGGAGCGAAGGGCTGGGAGGCCAGTTACGAAGCGGGGGGGAGGGGAACCGCGTCGAGGTACTGGTCTTCCTTATCGTGCATTGCAGCCTGCCCCGATTCGGTCGCGTCGTCGTACCCCACGAGGTGCAGCACGCCATGAATGACGTATCGATATGCCTCTTCCTCGAACGAGGTGCCGAACTCGTCGTGACGTTCGGCAGCGGTATCCAAGTCCACGTACACTTCTCCCTCCACTGTGGTCTCATCCGTGTTGGAAGGTGCGGGGGCGGGGCCGTCTCGGAGAGAGAAGGCCAAGACGTCCGTGTCGTAGTCGTGCTCAAGGTACGACTGGTTAAGGCGTCGAACCGTATCGTGCCCCGTTAAAACGATGCTTAGGTGGACAAGGGTCGCTCCTTCCGCGTCGAGCACGTGGCGGATCGTGTGGTGGAGCGCCGTGCTGTCGAGTTGTCGAGACGGGTGGTCGTGCTCAATTGAGAGGGGCTCCGGGTACGCTTCGGACACAACATCGGGGGCGGAGACGAAAAGAGATTCGTCCTCAGTTACGACGACGAATCCGTCTAAGATCCTCCGGAAGGGGACGGGTCGACCTGAGCAGTCGGATCGATCTCGGAGAGGTCAAATCCCTCGGGCTCGTCCTCATGTGTGGAGGTCGTCGCCTCCTCGTCCAACGCCTCAACGTTCAGGGCATGGAGGCCCTTCGGCCCGTCGTTCATCTCAAATCGAACGCGCTGGTCACTCTGGAGCGTTTTAAAGTCATCGTCCGAGTCGATGTTCGAGTAGTGCACAAACACATCTTCTCCGTCACTGGGATGGTGAATGAATCCGTATCCCTTCTTGGCGTCGAACCACTTGACCGTACTCGTCTTCATAGTATTGGAGTGGGGTGTCTGGGTGATTGCGTCGCTCAACCGTGCGGGCCGGCCCCGAAGCCGGAGGAGAGACCTGAACAGTTGAGCGAGACAGTACGCGCGAAGTGAATGCCGCAAAGTCTAGAAAAACTACGTACACATATCATGCCAAGTTTTACACATGGTATTTATGTGTTCTCGTATGGAATGATATGTGTTGGACGAATATAGTTGAGGGTATTCGTTCTGTCAAGTGTAGGCGAAAGACAGCCCACTATCCCATATCGAGGACTCGTCGAACTTTTCTGTGCGAAGACAGGGGGGAGTTGGTGCTTTCTTCGGCGCTTCGGGTGGTGCCGGGCATGATGCACCAGGGGCCTGGGACATATCTTTTGTGTGGGGCACACGTGGAATAGCAATCCAGCAGGGGGTAACGAATGCCCGCCGGGGGACAGGGACTACGTGACGCCCTGCGGCGAGCGGAAGCGAGGTGTAGACCGATTTCCTACACAGAGCTGGTAAGGAGCTGGGGGACGAGTCACCATTCCCGTGTAGAACGGTACGCGCGCACTTGATGCGCTTACCCGATCCCCCTCGCCTCCTGCGAACTAACTTCCGTTAATTTGGGGGAGAGGACGACGGGGATTGGGAAGGGGGGGCGCCGCGGCGGGGATTCATCATGCCAGGGGGCGAAACGGAGCCGCCCGTCGTGTCGCTCGACAGTCCGTAGGCCCGACGGATCCGTGCAGGAACCCGGTACGGGGCATTAGCCAACACCTCGTCGATCTTTTGGTCAAAGGCCTCTGTGGCCTCCGTCTGGTTCGTACTGAGGTATGACGACCGGATGCGCCCTGCGTACTGGAGAGCGCGGCTAAACTGGCGCCGTGAACTGGCCGTTCGGAGCTGATTCAGAACAAGCGGTTGCGCGTCCTCCAACAGCCCCGCCACCTTCGTCTCGTTCCCCAGGGTGCGGTAGGCTTCCGCCGTGAAGAAGAGCGTCTGCATGTCGGCCGGGATTGTAGAGAAGGGAACGTCCGTCGTGAAGTCAGTCAGGAGCTGATTCGCCGCTTCCGAGTGTCCCATTCGCCCCATCCGGTCTGCCGTATGAGAGAAGTGGAGCCGGTAGCCGTCCACCATCCGCCGTGCATTTTGATTGTAGTAGACCGTCGAGTCGGCGAGGTTCGTGAACCGGAATTGAGACAACCGCTGATCGGTAAGGCCCGGAATAACGCGGCCCAGGGGCTGGTCGTGCTTGATGGGAAGCACGCGGTAGGCCTGGCCCTCTAGCTGGAAATAGTTTTTTAGGCCCAACTGGCCAGAGCGAGCCACCGTTACGGCGAAGTAGTAGGGGCGCTCCCAGCCGTTTCGCGCAATCGTCCGCAGCATGTTGTACGACACCACGTCGGCGGTCTGGAGGATGCGCGTATTCTGCCGGAAAGGTCGTCCCTGCAGCTTCCAGGTCATCGGGCTCTCCAGGAGGGAGGCGTCGGCCGAATCAGGGAGGTAGGCGCCAATCTTCGGGCGAAGCTCGTTCGGGTTCACCGGCAGCTTCATCTGTTTCGGCTTCCACTGCTGGTACCCGAGATCATCGATCTGGTCCTCCGACAGCGTAATGGGGAGGGGCTCCGACTCGTACGCCGCCTCGTTCTTGAGTTGGCGCACGTACCACTTTGTGTTGAGCAGGGACAGATTTACCACGCGCACGTCTCGCCGTACGCCCTCCACCGTTTGCAGGTACCACAGCGGATAGGTATCGTTGTCCCCGTTCGTGAAGAGGATGCCGTTCTCCTCCACGCTGGTCAGCATGTTGTGCGCGTAGTCGCGCGGCACGTAGTTCTCCGAGCGGTCGTGGTCGCCGTAGTTCTCCAGGGTCATCCAACCGGGCACGGCCAGGAAGACGAGCAGCCCGGCCCCGAGCATTGAAGCCATCTGGGCCGACCCTGAGAGGGTGTCCTGTAGAGACTCGTAGGCCAATTGCGCGATGCCACCGGCCCCGATGCCCACCCAGAGGCTGAAGGCGAAGAAGCTCCCGACGTAAGAGTAGTGCCGCTCGCGCGGCTGCATCGGCGTCTGATTGAGGTAGATGATGATGCCGATGCCGGTGATAAAGAACAGGACGAACACGCTGAGGGCTCGCCGCCAGTCCCGGCTGAAGTGGTAGAAGGCCCCAAAGAGGCCCAGCAGGAGCGGGAGCGCGAAGTAGGCGTTGCGCGATTCCTTCTCACTGGGTGTTTGTAGGGTGCTCGCCGGTTTGACGTGCTGGTCGAATGCAGGAATCCCAGTCATCCACGGGGCGCCCTGGACGTCACTCGCCCGTCCTGAGAAATTCCAGAGGAAATACCGCACGTACATGTATCCGATCTGGTAGTCGAGAAAGAACTCCAGGTCGGAGTCGTAGCGCTTGTAGACCTGCCAGTGCTGGGGGTCGACGGAGTGGCGACGGGGAAAAAGGGTCGTCTCACCGTCGCGGGTGTTTACCTGTCCGGTCTCGTCGTTGAAGGTCGTGCCTTGCAACAGCGGAGTGGACCCGTACTGCTCGCGCTCAAGATATGAGATGAACTTCTCGATCGTGTCCGGGTCGTTCATATCGATCGGCGGATCCGTCGCGCTGCGGACGAAGACGAGCGCGTAGGAGGCGTACCCGATAAAGATCACGGTGACGCACATGAACGCGAGGTTCGCCACGGACATGCCGCGCTTGTGGGTGGCGTAGATGCCGTAGCCGAGGCCAAGCGCAAGCACGAGCGCCGTGATGAAGGGAGCCCCCGCGGCCTTGAACACCTTGGGGAGTCCCACAATGATGCCCGGATAGATTGCAAAGAAGAGGGCTGAGGCGACGGCGCCCGCCCCCACAATTCGGAGCCAGCGCTGGCGTTGGGTCCACTCCTCGCGGTCGAATTCGGTAAAGAAGACGATGAACGCAACGAAGAAAAAGGCGAGCAGACTCAGCAGATGTACGCCAATGGCCACCCCGAAGAGAAAGGCGATGAGGACCAAGTACCGGTTGGCGTCGAGTTGGAAGAGGTGCCGTCCGCCGCCCAGTTGAGCCTCCTCTGTTCGGGCCGCATCGCTCCAGCGAAGCACGAGCCACACCACCATGGCCGTAAAGAAGGTGGAGAGCGCATAGACCTCAGCGATGCCGGCGTTGAACCAGAAGGAGTCGCTCACCGAGAAGGTGACGGCACCCACCACGCCACTCGTAAGGGCCACTACGTGCTGGCTGGTGGTACGCTCCGCCGGCGCGTCCTGCCACCGCCGCACCAGTCGGACGATGATGAGGTGCGTGAGCAACACCGTCCCGGCGCTTGCCAACACCGATAACAGGTTTACGGCCAGCGCCACCGTTTCCTGCGATGGGGCCAGCATGGAAAAGAGGCGGCCGAGGAGCAAGTAGAAAGGAGCCCCCGGCGGGTGCATCACCTGAAGGGTGTAAACGCTCGCGATCCGCTCGCCTGGGTCCCAGAAGGAGACGGTGGGGGCGACGGTCGCCAGGTACAGACCCAGGGCCCAGAGAAAGACGAGCCCGGCCGTGAGGCGATCAATCCGCTTCCGATTCATCCTGCGTGAAAGAGGGTGGTGTCCGAGAGCAAGTGTAGAGGAAAGCGGCCCCGGTGGGAGGGACCTGAAGGGGGCTTACCAGTCCTTGCGCGTCGCGTCGAGAAGCGACTGGATGGTCGCCATTTCCATCTCGCCGTAGTTCATCGCGAACGCGAGTTCGCCGTTGTTGTGGAAGATCCAGGTGGACGGGATCCAGGTAACGGGCAGGCTCAGGAACGACTGTCGGCGGTTGGGTTCGTGGTCGCTCGGTCCCAAGTCGGGGTGGGTCACTTCGGCCACGCGGTCGGGAAGGCGGTACTCGTCGAGAACGCGGGCCCCCTTCTGATCGTCGTTCCAAACCGTGACGAACGTGAACGTGATGTCTGGATTGTCCGCAACGAGCTGATCCCAGCCGTTGGCCAGCTCGTTTTCGGAGTTGGCGCACCAGGGCGCCCAAAAGTGGACCACGTGAAGTCCGTTGTGCTCAATACGGTCCTGCACAAAAGCCTCGGCGTCCGTCGTGGGGGCGACCGACACGGCGGGCGTCCGATCCGTCACGGTCGACCGCTTCGCGGACGGAATGTCGTCCGTCGTCGTTGTGGCGCCCGCAGAGTCGGTGGAGGCGTCCGCGGTCATCGACTGCAGCGGTCCCGCCGGACACTCCGAGGCGTCCTGGGCCTGGGCGGGGACGGCCGCCACGAGAAGGAGACTCAGGAGAAGGGACCAAAGCCACTTCACGAGACTGTAGGACGCGTCCAGTGAGTAAGAGCTGCGAACGGCGCGGAGGCACGAAGGGCAATTACACACGGCAGCGACCGGGGCAGGCGCCTTCAGGACGCTCCGTGAACCACAATAACGCACTCGCCCCGCACTTTCGTATACCCCGCGAAATACGACCGCACCTCGTTGAGCGTTCCCCGCTCGATCTCCTCGTACTTTTTGGTAAGCTCCCGGGCCACGGCGGCCTGACGGTCGGCTCCGAGGTGCTCGATCAGGTCGTCGAGTGTGCGAAGGAGCCGGTGGGGGGATTCATAAATCACGAGGGTCCGCGGCTCGGTGGCGAGGGCATCGAGGCGCGTCTGACGGCCCTTCTTCTTGGGCAAAAAGCCCTCAAACACAAAGCGGTGGCTGGGAATGGCGCTGGCCGTAAGGGCGGGAATCAGGGCTGTGGGGCCCGGCAGGGCCTGCACCTCGATGCCCTCGTCCCAGCACGCCCGGGCGAGATAGAAGCCTGGGTCGGAGATGCCCGGCGAGCCGGCGTCGCTGATGAGTGCGATGTCGCGCCCCGCCCGCATCCGCGTGATGAGTTCGGGGGTCTTTTCGTGCTCGTTGTGTTCGTGGTACGAGGTGGTGGGGGTGTCCACGTCGTGGTGGTTCAGGAGGTGGCCGGAGGTCCGAGTGTCTTCGCAGGCAATTAGGTCGACTTCACGGAGCACGCGGAGGGCCCGGAGGGTGATGTCCTCCAGGTTGCCAACGGGAGTAGGGACAAGGAAGAGCACGGGTGGCGACGGGGTGAGAGAAACGAGTGGAGGACGGGCAGGCTCAGGACCGGAAGGACCGGAGCCAGTTCCAGAGGCGTCGGCGGAGGGGTGGGGTGGCGCCTAGGTCGAGCACTACGTAGAGCACCAGCCAGATGCCCGCCCCGGACATGATGAGGTTGGCGATCCACATTCCGATCCAGGGGGGGAAGAACCCCCGCTCCGACAGCTTCTCGCCCTGTACCAGCGTGACCCAGTAGAACATGAAGATCCCCAGGGCGATGGCGCCGATGGTGGCGAGTCCACCCCGCCGGATGGCGAGGCCCAGTGGGGCCCCAACAAACATGAACACGAGGCACGCGAGCGCAATCGAGAACTTCTTATAGAACTCCACCTGGTAGCTCCGGATGCGCTGGCTCGTCCACCGCGTGTCGCGCTGGGTGTGTTGGATGGAGGACTGTAGCTCCCGGGCCATTTGCGTTGCTGAGCGTACGACCCGACGTTGCCGAGTCGAATCGAGTCCGGCCAGAGCGGCGTAGGCCGATGGGGAAGGCGCAGGCGTGAACGAGACCGTGTCGGGCGCAGATGGGGCGGCGGGGTCGGGGGTGATTTCGTCGTACACGCGGTCGTACAGCGCGCTGTATCGAGTACCGCGCCGCGCCTTCAGAGAGTCAAGCGTACGGAGGAGTTGAGGCGTGCGCATGGTGCGGGTGGACCGGGAAATCTTGTCCGGCTCCGAACGCCGAAAGACGGCGTTGGACAGGGTAAACTGGATCCGGTGGCGGTCAAAGCTGAGCTGCTCGTACCGTCCAGCGCGGCTGTTCGCGTCCGGCGGCAGCGGGCGGTGCATCACCCCCTCTTGTAGCCGGAGGGTGAGCCGGGCGCCACCGTCGTGCGACTCAATCACGCCACGTTCGGCTTTGATGACGGCCTGTCGGTCGCGGCCCTCGGTGTAGTCATAGATGGTGACCCCCACGAGCTTGTTGGTGCCCGATGGGCGATCCTGGACTAGGATGCTGTAGTCCTCGACGCCGTCGTAGAAGATGCCCGGCTGCAGTTCAAAGCCAGGGCGTTTGCCGCGGATGTCACTCCAGAGCTGACGGGCCCGGTGGTTGGCTTCCGGCAGCATCACGTTGTTGAAGTACAGCATGCCCCCCATGACCACCGTCGCCAGCACCAGTGTGGGCCACACGATCTGCCCGAACGAAATGCCGGTGCTCTTGATGACGGTGTAGTATTTCGATTCGGCCAAGTCGCCAAACGCCATGAGGGCCGCCAGCAGGACCGACATGGGGACCGCCAGCACCACCATATACGCTAGGTTGTAGGCGATCAGCTCGATGATGACGGGGAGGGGGATGCCCTTCCCCGCAATCTCGGGCAGCCACCGAATCAGAAACTGCATAAGCAGCAGGAACATCAGCGTGCCGAGCCATCCGAAGAAGGGACCCGGCAGCCGACGCAGTATGACCCAGTGAAGGCGGCGCAGCATAGATTCGCTGATCGTCTACAGGTACGTTGTGCCCGAAGGCCCCGCGTAAACGCCGGGGGCAAATCGCATGTTCGGGGGAAAGCCCTGGGCGCGGGGGGCAGGGAGCGTGAAGAGCCCATTGCTGGATCTTCGGGGGGAGAGAAGAATTGGGAAGACCCCGCTGTCTTCTATCCCAACTCCGGGCCTCCAATGCAGGTCGAGCCATTTACCTTCAACCCCTTCATGACGAACTGCTACCTCTGCCACGATCAGGGCGAGGCCGTACTTATCGATGCAAGTTGCGACGCCGAGGCGGAATGCGCGCAGGTGAAGGAGGTGATCGAGGAGTACGGCCTCGACGTTCGGCACCTGCTGTTGACCCACGCCCACGTCGACCACATTTTCGGCTGTCGATTCTTCGAGGAGCAGTTTGGGCAGCGATTCAAGGCTCACGAGGCGGCCGTGCCCTTCATCGAGCGGGCTGAGGAGCAGGCTGCGGCCTTCGGGGTGGAGGTGGATCCGCCGTCCATGCCCACGACGTTCCTCGCGGAAGGCGACACGATCCCCTTCGGGGACGTGACCCTGGAGGTGCTTTACACCCCCGGTCATTCGCCCGATTCCATCTCCTTCGTCCACCGCCCGAGCCGGCAGGCTATCACGGGCGACGTGCTGTTCCAAAATTCGATTGGTCGCACGCAGGGCCTTCCGGAGACCTCTCGGGCACAGCTCCTTGACGCGATCACCGAGAAGCTCCTCCCCCTCGGCGACGACGTCACGATCTATCCCGGCCACGGCCCCACGACCACCATTGGCCAGGAGCGTGCGCAGAACCCGTTCGTGCAGGAGGCGCTCCAGCAATGATGGGCCTTAGGCCTCCACGGCGGTGCGCTCTCGGACGCGCTTGTAGTGCTCTTCGTACCGGGGCACCACCCGGTCGATGTCGAAGGTCTCGACTGCCCGTTGTCGCGCCGCCGCGGCCATGTCGTCGTGGAGGGCGTCGTCGGTCAGCAGTTTTCGGGTGCACTCTGTAAACTCATCCAGGTCGTCCAGGGGGCAGAGGAAGCCCGTTTCACCGTGCACGATGAGCTCCGGCAGCCCCCCGACGTCGCTGGCCACCACTGGCACCTCGCAGGCCATCGCCTCCAGGGCCGCGAGGCCGAACGTTTCGGAGCCGCTCGGCATGAGGAAGACGTCGGCGATCGACAGGATTTCTTCTACCGGGTCCTGTTTCCCCAGGAAGCGCACGTCGTCGTACACGCCCAGCTCGCGGGCCTTGCGCTCCGTAGGCACCCGATCGGGGCCGTCGCCCACCAGTAGCAGCTTCACGTTCGAGGCCCCGTTTTGCAGCCGGTGGAAGACCTCGACGACTTGTTGAGCGTTCTTGACGGGGCGGAAGTTGGAGACGTGTACGATCACCTTCTCCCCATCCGGACAGATCGCCTGCTTAAAGTGCTCCTTGTCCTGCCGCACGAAGCGGTCCGTGTCGATGAAGTTGGGAATCACCTCGATGTCCTGCGAGACATCAAAGTGGTCGTAGGTCTCTTGGCGCAGGTAGTCGGAGACGGCCGTGACCCCGTCGGACTCGTTGATGGACCATGCCACGACGGGCGCAAACGAGGGGTCCTGGCCGATGAGGGTGATGTCGGTGCCGTGGAGGGTGGTCACCACGGGGAGGTCGAGCTGCTCTGAATTCAGGATTTGGCGGGCCATCACGGCGCTCGACGCGTGGGGGAGCGCGTAGTGCACGTGCAGGAGGTCGAGCCCCACGTGCTTCGCAATGTCCACCATTTTGCTGGTGAGGGAAAGCGTGTACGGGGGGTAGTCGAAGAGTGGGTAGCTCTGGACGTTGACCTCGTGGAAAAAGATATTGCCGGCCACGTGGGAGAGCCGGAACGGGAGGTCCGACGAGACGAAGTGGATCTCATGCCCGCGCTCGGCAAGGCCCTTGCCGAGTTCGGTAGCCACCACCCCGCTGCCGCCGTAGGTGGGATAGCAGGTAATGCCGATTTTCATAGAGAGACGACCGGGAGCGTGGACGTAGAGGGTGGGAGAACCAGTGAGTCTAAAAAAGACTAACCTAAGGAAGACTTGTTGACACTACTTCTGCTACGCATGGAGGTTGCAGGCAGCGGGGGGGCGAGCCGTTCCCTTCGATGAATCGATTGTAATGACCCTGCAAGAACCTCGACAATCTTCTGCTCCACCGAGACGCTGAGCCCCATCCGTATGCGACGGCGTGCTGCGACCGGTGCTCACGTATGATTCTTGCGCCTATCCATAGGAGAAGGCGCGCCACGGGGCCGGAAAGCCTCCAGCGGCGCCCGTTACTTTCGACGCACAGGCCGCGCCTTTTTCCGTGCTCCCATGGACCGAAAGCGGTTGGGAGACGGCTTCTCACATGCTTTCTCGTCAAACTGTATACGTCTCTTATGCGCGCTTCGATCAAACAAACGGCCGGGTCAGTCCTCCTCGTTGTTTTGCTTTTCGGTATGGCAGGCACCCCGGCGCAGGCCCAGCTCGGCGTGGCGGGCGGATTAAACTTCGATTCTCTGGACGACATTGATGCCAATGCAACGGTCGAAAACTCGACCGGGTACCACGTCGGGGTCGTCTACGACCTCGGCCTCGGGCCCGTGAGCGTGCGGCCTGGACTGTTTTACCGTAAGGTCGGAAGTTATGACTTCTCGAACGTGCCGAACGTTGATGTCGGCGAAGTCGACGTGTCGGCGTTCGAGGTGCCCGTGGACGTTCGGGTTACGGTCTTTCCATTTCCGCTCGTGAGTCCGTACCTGCTGGGTGGGCCCAATCTATTCCTGCCCCGAAGTGGAGATGACGACCTTGAGGACGGCCTCGAAGATGTCTCGTTCAACTTCAATGTTGGCGTGGGGGCGGATGTATCTCTTCCCGGCGTCGGGCTCACGCTACAGCCCGAACTGCGGTACGAGTTCGGGGCCAGTGACTACGTGGACGACAACTTCGAGGTTGGGGGGGCCGAGTTCGAACCGTCAGATCGGAAGATCAGCGCCTTTGCTCTCCGCCTGAACGTTCTCTTCTGACCGCGGCAATCCATCGGGAGACGATGTGGGAGGGCCCTGAGCCCGCTGCCCGCCTTGTCGGGCGGCGGGTTTTGGTACGGGTGCAGTTCCCCTCATTCGCCGAGAGGCTAGGAAACCTGTTTCAGAAACCGGAAGCGCCGTTCGTCGACTGTGTAGCGGCGCTGATTGGGCGGTACGAACCGGGAGCCTTCTGCCCAGTAGGGCGTCGGCTGTCCTTGCATTGAGCGCTCGCTGTAGAAGTGACGAGTTTCGACTGAAAACGGCCGATAGATGGGGGCGGCGTGCCGTACGTAGTGGGCCACCCACAGGGCCTGGCGCCACCGAGGCAGCGGAGTGTCCGGCCCCAGCCGCTGGAAAAACGAGCGCTTCGCTGAGCCGGGGTTGAAGGCGCTGAACTGGTACGGGTCAAGGACGACCTCCCGGTAGGTCGTCTTGCCGCGGTACTTGGTGTCCACCCGGTTGCGCACCACCCAGGCGACCAGCTCTTGTTCATGGGGACGCTTCGTTTCGGAGTAGATTGCCCGGGCGAGCCAGAGGGTCGACTCGTCAAGGTCGGGGGGAGGAGGAAGCGGAGCGTGGGACGTGCTGTCTGCGGGCGCATCTTGGGCAAGCTGTGGGCCATAGGCGGCACTCAGGCGCTCAAGGGAGGCATCCTTGGACTTGTGAGGAGAGGAAGCATCCGGGGCGCGCTCGACAAAAGAAGACGCGGGAGAGGGGGAAGAAGAGCCGTCCGAGGGGTCAAGGGCGGCGGGCACTTGGGCGGCCGAGAGGACGAGCGTGCCAAAAGAAGCACAAAGAAAAAAGCTCCGCTTACTCATATGCGAGTGTGCGCTATTCGAAAGCCTGCGAGACGGTGAGTGAGGCGAAGAGAAACGAGAGGCCTCTCAAGAAGTGCACGGCGACTGGAAGAGACGCCGCGAAGTCGTCACCATAGGATACAAAACAACCGTAGATACCCACTCCGGGTTTCTGAAAAGAGGTCTACACGACAGGTTAGAACGGGAGGATAAACATATAACGTTGTTCTTCATGTTCGGTTAGCACGCTCTTGACGACCTGTTTTCTGTCGCTTAATCATTGCTCGGTAAGACCTTAACGCGTCGAAAATTTTGGACACGTTCCCCTGTTGGCCTCTCTAACCTTCCGTTTTTCGCCTCTATGACGGCACTTCGAATTCTTGCGGACGCAAATATTCCGTGTGTCGAGGAGTCCTTCGGGGCGTTTGGGCCGGTACGGACGAAACCGGGACGAGAGATTGGGCCTTCGGACGTGGAGGCGGCAGATGTACTGCTGGTGCGGAGCGTGACGCCTGTGGGCCCCCGGTTGCTTGGAGAGACGGAGCTCCGCTTCGTCGGGTCGGCCACGATAGGGACGGACCATGTGGACCAGGCGTATCTTCGGGGTCGAGGCATTCCGTTCGCGCACGCTCCTGGCTCCAACGCCGACTCAGTGGCCGACTACGTGGTGGCCGCCCTGCTTCGGCTGGCCCGGCGCCGCCGCGTACCGCTACGGGGTCGTACCGTCGGCGTCGTAGGGTGTGGCAACATTGGCGGACGTCTTGCACGCCGGCTCCCGGCCCTCGGACTACGGGTGCTCAAAAATGACCCACCACGGGCCCGAGCCGCCGAGGCGGAGGGGCGCTCTCACCCGTTCGTGTCGCTCAACACCGTGCTCGATGCGGCCGACATCGTGACGTTCCACGTTCCACTCACGAACGAGGGCCCCGATCCGACCCATCACCTCGGGGACGCGGCGTTCCTCAGCCACCTGCGCGATGGGGCCTGGCTCCTCAACACGTCGCGCGGATCGGTCGTGGACGGAGAGGCACTGCTGGCGGCGCGGACACAAGGCCCCGTTGCCGCGGCGGTGCTCGACGTGTGGGAACATGAACCTGCCCCGTCTCCTGCGCTTGTGCAGGCCGTCGACATTGCGACCCCGCACATTGCCGGGTACGCCTACGACGGAAAGGTACGGGGGACGGAGATGCTCTACCGAGCCCTCTGCAGCGAGATAGGTGTGACGCCGGAGTGGGGAGGCACGGCGACGATCCGCCCGGCCACAAAAGACGCCCTTCAGTGTACGCCTCCCGATCCGCGATTGCCGGCCACGGAGTGGCGGCATCATCTGGCGCAGCAGGCCTACGACCTGCAGGCCGACGATACGGCGCTCCGGGCCATTCCCGACGCTCCCCGCGAGGCGCGGAGCGAGGCCTTCCAGCGACTGCGAAAGACCTACCGGCGGCGGCGTGAGATGAAGCAGCACGCGGTGCCCCAGGCCGCCGTGCCGGGCGCCTATTCGCAGGCGGTAGAGGAGGGGCTCACCCTCCAGTGGGCGTGAGGGGCAGTGGGCGTGAGGGGCCAGCCGGCTACGATCGGTAGCCGTACGACCGGAGGATGCTTTTTCGGTCGCGCCAATTCTCTTGGACCTTCACGTGCAGGTTGAGGTAGACGGAGCGCTCCACGAACGACTCAATGTCCTCGCGCGCCTCCATCCCCACCTTCTTGAGGGCCTTTCCGCCTTCCCCGATGAGGATGCCCTTGTGGGATTCCTCCATCACGACGATTTCGGCGTCGATGTAGTCTTTCTGGTCCCCGGACCGCTCTTCATAGGCCACGATGTTGACCTGCACGGAGTATGGGATTTCCTGGTGGTAATGCTTGTAGACCTTCTCCCGGATCATCTCGGCCACGAAGAAGCGCTCCGGGTGCTCGCTAATCATTTCTTTCGGGTAGTAGGGCGGCCCCTCCGGAAGGGTGTCGAGCACGAGATGGAGAAGCTTCTGGAGGTTGAACCCCCGCTTGGCCGAGGTGGGCACTACCTCGTCGAAGGCCCGCAGCTCCTCGTACGACTCGACGAGCGGAAGGACCTCTTCTTGGGGAAGCAGGTCCATCTTCGTGAGGACTAAAAACGCCGGCGTGTCGCCGATCTTTTCGAGGCTCTCCGTATCGGGTTCGTCCTGCGTTGCCTCGTGGAGGAAGAGCAGCAGGTCGGCGTCCCGGATGGCGCCCTGCACCTGCCCCATCATGGTCTCGTGCAACTCGTACCGGGGCTCGATGATGCCTGGCGTATCGAGGAAGATAGCCTGGTGCTCCGGCCCCGAGTGGATGCCGATGATGCGGTGGCGGGTGGTCTGCGGCTTCTTGGTGACGATTGACAGCTTCTCGCCGAGCAGCGCGTTCATGAGCGTACTTTTGCCCACGTTGGGCTTGCCCACGATGGCCACGTAGCCGCTCGTGTGGTCGTCGGAGATGTCTTCAAACAGGGGCTCGGAGTCTTCCATGGAGGCGGATGCAGTGAAGCAAAAACAGGAACAGGGAACATTCTTTTACGCCCGCTGGCCCTTCACAGTTGCGCACATGTCCCGCACCGCCTGATCCATACCCACAAGGATGGCCCGCGCCATGACCGCAAAGCCGATAGATACCTCGGCGACGTGAGGGACGGTGGCGTCGAAGAGTCGGAAGTTACCGTAGTCGAGCCCGTGGCCAGCATGCACGCGCACTCCGGCTTCGTGGGCGGCCCGGGCCCCCGTAGCCAGGCGCTCCGCCTCCTCGCGACGGGCGGCCTCGGTCTCGGCCTCCGCAAAGTCGCCGGTGTGGAGCTCCACGCAGTTCGCGCCGGTGTCGGCGGCGGCCTCGATCTGTTCGGGCACCGGGTCCACGAAGAGACTTACCTGATCGACCCCCGCATCGTAGAGGCGCGGAATCACGGCTGACAGCCGCGAGCGGTTGGCAGTTACGTCGAGGCCGCCCTCCGTAGTCACCTCCTCCCGCCGCTCAGGGACCAGCGTGGCTAGGTCTGGTCCCACGTCGCAGCAGACCGAGACGACCTCCTCGTCGGTCGAGAGTTCGAAGTCGAGTTTGCCCGTGACCGTTTCGGCCAGGAGCCGCACGTCGCGCTCGGTGATGTGGCGACGATCCTCCCGTAGATGAAACACGATCCCGTCCGCCCCGGCCTGCTCGCAGCGGGCGGCGGCGTGCACCGGATCCGGGAACGTTTCCTCCCGGGCGTTGCGGAGGGTGCCAACATGGTCGACGTTGATGAGAAGATTGGTCACGACGGTGGGGCAGCCGGTCTATGAGACACGAAAAGTAGTCGATTCCAACACGGGGACTCCTGCTTTGTTTTCGAAGGATCGGATGGCAAGGGAGCAAAGCGGGAGCACTGCGAACAAGGCTCTTTGCGTCATTCTCGCGCGACGGTGACGATTTTTTCGTCGCGGATCTGGGTGCTACGGCCTCTAGGCGGGGGATCGGAATTGCATTTCGCGAAAGAGCCTCCTATTTTCGAGTCAATCCTCACAACCCCGCCCCTCGTGTACCACCAACGCGCCGGGCGGATCGCCCGCTCATCTTCTCGTCATCACGAACGAACGGCTCACATGGCAACGAGTAGTGGAACGATTCAGAAGGGCATCCAGGTCGTCCTGGTGATCGTCATCGTCGGTCTCGCGTACTTCCTCTATGAGTCGATCACCGAGCCCTACGATCGCATCGAGCGACAGCAGCGCATCACCGAGGAAACGCGCACCCGAATGTCGAACATTCGGTCGGCTCTTGTCGACTACGAGCGGGACAGTGCCTCCTACCCGGACTCCTTGAACCTTCTGGTCCAACACATCCAGAAGGATTCCATCCTGTCGACTCGGCAGGACAGTGTGTTTGGGCGCACCGTCAACCTGGACTCGCTGCTCCATTCCCCCCGCACCGGAAACCGATTCCTGTACACGGTCAGCGATACGGGCCGCGTCGAAACGTACCTCCTCGAGGACCCGGATACCGACGACCAGATTGGAACGCTGTCCGGCGATCCCACCCAGGCGAACGCGGCCAGTTGGGAGTAGCGCCATCGGTCTGCCGAGCTTCGTCGTGCAGGCGCCACTGGTGCAGGCGCTAAGATTTCCGGACGCAACCACGCAACGCCCATGACGCAGTCGACCTCGGCCGCAGTTCACATTCAGGGATCGACGATCCGGTACGCCGAGATCGAACGCGAGGGCACGGCCCTGATCCTTCGGCGCCTCGACCAGACGACCGCTGAGGTGGACCTAGCGCGTGCAGTGTGGGGGGAAGAGGAGACGCCGGACGCGCTGGACCGGGCCGAAGACCTCGTGCAAGAGATGATGGGCGATGCGGACGTGTCGCTGATGGGATGGGTGGTCGACCCGCTGGACGTCTACAGCTTCTTTATGCCCCTTCCAGAAGGGCTCGGGGCGTCGGAAAGGGAGCGTCGCATTGCCTATCAGGCGGCGCTGACGACGGACACCCGGTCCCCCGAGGCCCTCCACACGACGTCCCACGCCGTGCGCACCGTCGAGGTGGAGGGGGAGACGACCGAGTGGGTGCACGTGCTGGCGGTGCCCCAACCCGTGGCGGATCGGATGGCGTCCCTCTCCGTTCCCGTGCCAGCTTCGAACCGCGTCCGGATGACAAGCCCCAAGGCAGCGGCGCAGGCCATGCGACGACACGCCGGGGGCCAGGAGGAGACGGCCGACGCAGACGACATTTCTTACCGTTTGGCCATGGGGCAGTATCCCTCCCACACCGAGTATGCCCTGACGCACAACGGGCAGTGGCACCACGCCCACGCTGCGGAGGAGGCCCGCGCGGCCGAGAATCGGGTCTACTACGCTGTCGGGTTTCTCAACCGGATTGAAGTATCGCCGGATCAGGTGGACGAGGTCTTCGTCTACGGTCCGGACGCCGCCCCCGATCCCGAAGGCCCGATCGCGGAGGTGTTTGGAATGCCTCCCGTTCGCCTCGACCCGTTTGTTGGGCTTCGGGTGACGGACGAGTCTCCCGCCCAGGGGCCCGCGGGCGGATACGTTCCCTGCATCGGAGGGGCCTTGGCGGCCCAGCCCACCTAGCTGTTGCGTGGGGGAACGGATCTCTTTGGGGGCATTCCTCTACCATTCGTGGAGGAGGAAAAAGAGAAAGACCCTACCGCATTCGCTCACGTTCGCTCCCGATTTGTCATGAAACTCATCGCTGGCCGGTTCGGCGGCCACGGATTGAAAACCCCATCGGGGCACGAGACGCGCCCCTCCACGGCCCGTACGCGGGAGGCGCTCTTCGGGCTCATCGACGCACGCATCTACCTTGAAGACGCCGAGGTGCTCGACCTCTTCGCCGGCACCGGTGCACTGGGGCTGGAGGCCATTAGCCGGGGGGCGGCGCTCGTGACGTTCGTGGAGCAGGATCGCGCAGTGCTCGATTATGCGCGGGAGAACGCCGAGAAGCTCGGGGTGGAGGACCGCTGCATCTTCATTCAGGGCGATGCCGTGGAGTACCTGCGGTCCTACGACGGGCCGAAGCTCGATCTCATCATGGCCGATCCCCCGTACAAGTTGGAGGCCATGCAGGAGATGCCCGACCTGGCGGTGCCCCACCTCGATACCGACGGCGTCTTTACGCTGGAGCACAGCTCGCACGATTGGTTCGACGAACATCCGCGCCTCATGACGAGCCGGTCCTACGGACGGACCATCGTGAGCCTATTCCGTCCCCCGTTGCCCCCGGAGGATGCAGAAAACGGGGAGGAGGCCCTCTCGGCTACGGACGAATCCTGATCTGCCCGCCCCTGGTGCCAACTCCCTCCGCCCTTCATGAACGACTTTGCCCTGTATCCGGGGACGTTTGACCCCTTCACGTTCGGCCATCGGGACGTACTAGAACGGGCCCTTCGGGTGTTCGACCGGGTGGAAGTGACCGTGGGGGTGAACGTAGAAAAAGAAACGCTCTTCTCTACCCAAGAACGCACGGAACTCGTGCGCCGGTGCACCCAGGACCTCGACGGGGTGCAGGTGGCGTCGCACGAAGGGCTCATCGTGGACCGGGCCCGTCAGGTGGGGGCCGTCGCGCTGGTGCGGGGGCTTCGGCAGGTGAGCGACTTCGACGCGGAGTTCCGGATGGCGTTTGCGAACCGGAAGCTGGCCCCGGAGTTGGAGACGGTCTTCTTCATGACCTCCGAAGAATACGCCCTCATCAGTTCCTCGATGGTGCGGGACGCGCATCGGTGGGACGGCGACGTGTCGAAGTTCGTGCCGCCACCGGTCGTGCAGGCACTGGAAAAGAAAGGAGTTCCCGCCCGGTCGTAACATTAGGTCTTCAGGGGCCATCTGGGTAACAACCTTCGGGGAACCGGTGGTCTTTTGATTCGCCGCCGCGTCCCGTATCTTCACCCGAGCACATATTCTCACCGACCTCAACGCACGACGAATGGACACGCCGAACGATCTCTACTACACGGAAGACCACGAGTGGCTTCGCGTCGAAGATGGCACGGCCACCGTAGGCATCACGGACTTTGCACAGAGCGAACTCGGCGACATTGTGTTCGTCGAACTGGAGCCGGAGGGCACCACGCTCGGAAAAGACGACATCTTTGGCACCGTGGAGGCCGTCAAAACCGTCTCGGAGCTGTACATGCCCGTGAGCGGCACCATCACTGCCTTCAACGATGAATTGGAGCTCTCCCCGGAGGTCGTCAACGACGACCCGTACGGAGATGGGTGGATGATTGAGATCGAGATCGAAAATCCCGGCGAGATCGACGACCTCATGGAGGCCGACGAGTACGAGGAGGTGACGTAGAACCTGGAGAGGCGGGAAGAACAGCGGCGATCCATGCGGGCGGAAGTGTCCGTGTGCAGCGTAGTGCGTGTTGCGGAATGCGTGCTGCGTCGGATCCCTTCGATGACATTTCGCGCAGTACGAACTACGCACTCCCCCGATGCACGAGAAGATCATCATTTTGGACTTCGGCTCCCAGTACACCCAGCTTATCGCCCGCCGGGTGCGCGAGACGGGGGTGTACTCGGAGATCCACCCGTGTACGGTGGATACGGAAGCGGTGGAGGCCTTACGACCCCATGGCCTCATCCTGTCTGGGGGACCCTGCTCGGTCTACGACGTAGAGGGCCCCGAACTCGACCCGGCGCTCTTCGACCTTCGGCGGGACGACGGCTCTCCCGTGCCGGTCCTGGGCATTTGCTACGGCCTCCAGGCCATGGCCCACCAGTTCGGGGGCGAGGTGGAACGAGCCGACCGGCGAGAGTTTGGTCGGGCACAGATTCAGGTACCGCCGAACGGCGGGGAGAAGTCGCCTCTCTTCGAGGGGGTCCCCAGCGGCTCGACGGTTTGGATGAGTCATAGCGATCACCTCACGGCCCTCCCCGACGGCTACGAAGTCATTGCCCGTACCGACAATGCGCCCGTCGCCGCGGTGCGGGATACCGAGGGGCCCTACTACGGCGTGCAGTTTCACCCGGAGGTCGTGCACACCGATTTCGGGCGCCAGATTCTGGAGAACTTTGCGTACGAGATCTGCGGATGCAGCGGCGACTGGACGCCCGCCTCGTTCGTGGAGGAGCAGGTTCGTGAGATTCGAGAACAGGTGGGCGACCGGCACGTGATCCTCGGGCTCTCCGGCGGGGTGGACTCGTCGGTGGCCGCCGCGTTGCTGCAGCGCGCCCTGGGCGATCAGCTGCACTGTATTTTCGTGAACAACGGACTGCTGCGGAAAGGGGAGTGGGATCAGGTGCAGGACACGTTCCGCGGCCACTTCGACATGGATCTGCGCACCACCGACGCCACGGACCGCTTTCTGCAGAACCTTGAGGGCGTGACGGACCCCGAAGCGAAGCGCACGATCGTGGGCAATACGTTCATCGACGTCTTCGAGGAACAGACCGAAGCTATCGCCGACGATTTGGGGCATCGCCCCACGTTTTTGGCGCAGGGCACCCTCTACCCCGACCTCATCGAGAGCGTCTCGTTCAAGGGACCCTCGGCCACCATCAAAACCCATCACAATGTGGGCGGGCTGCCCGAAGAGCTCGACTTCGAGCTCATTGAGCCGTTCCGGGAGCTGTTCAAGGACGAGGTGCGTGAGATTGGGCGCCTCCTCGACGTGCCGGCCCCCATTGTGGGGCGGCATCCGTTTCCGGGGCCGGGACTGGCCATCCGCATCCTGGACGCCGTCACCCGCGACCGGCTGGCCCTCCTCCGCGAAGCCGATGCCATTTTTATCGACGAGCTGCGGGCGAATGATCTCTACGACGAGGTGTGGCAGGCCTTCGCTGTGCTGCTTCCGGTGCAGACAGTGGGGGTGATGGGCGATGAGCGGACCTACGAGAACGTGTGTGCCCTTCGCGCCGTCACCAGTGTGGACGGCATGACGGCCGACTGGGCCCACCTGCCGCACGAGTTTCTCGGGCACGTGTCGAACCGAATTGTCAACGAGGTGCCCGGCATCAACCGCACGGTGTACGACGTGAGCTCTAAGCCCCCCGCTACGATCGAATGGGAATAGACGCGCCGGGGACCCGGAGAAGACCAATCGGAACGATGCGGATGCCTCGTCGCCCTTTCTTTTCCACATCTCACCTCCCGTCCTCATGGTGAATTGCCGTTCCGGTCCAGTGTGGGCACTCGTGCTCCTTCTAGTCCTCGGGGGTGGGGCGGTAGGGCCCATCGGCTACGCGCAGGGGCAGGAAGGCATTCCTGAAATTCCGAATGCGGAGCTGCTGTTCGAGGAAGGAGTGGCGGCATTCGAGCGGGGCGAATACAAGACGGCCTACGATCGCTTTCGACTGGTCAGTGAGTACGAGCTGAACCGGAAAACGACCGCAGCGCTTCTCATGGGAAGCAAGGCGCTCGTCCAACTGCGGCGCTACCAGGAGGCAATCGACCGGCTCAACGTTCTTCTGGACCGGTACCCGGACACGTCGTACCGGGCGCAGGCGGAGGCCCTTCTCAAGCGGGCACGACAACGGCGCCAGGAGGCGGCACAGGCCCGGGATACCCTCCGCATCGGCGTGACACTCCCGATGAGCGACGCCCAGGTGTCCCTGTCGCAGGCGATGTTCAACGGCGTTCGCCTGGCGGTCGACGAGCACAACGGCATCCGGCGGCGGTACGTGCGCCCGGGGGGACTCCCGACGGCCGCCGACACGTTTGAGGTCTACGACACGGCCGATGCGCATGGCGACAGCTTGGCTGAGGCGGAGGGGCCTACCACCGTCGCCACCCCGACCGACACGGTTCGGGTCGACTCGTTGCGGATCGTGACGGAGCAAACCGCTCGGCCCCAATGGGTGGCCAAGATGTTCTTTCGTCGGACGGGGGCCAAGCCCCAAAGTGCGAAGGCTGCGGTCGATTCCCTGGTGCGGCTTGACGACGTGGACGTTGTCCTTGGCCCCATCCGGAGCGGTGCGGCACGGCCCGCGGGCGAACGGGCCGAGGCGGCCCGCGTGCCGCTCTTGGCCCCGATGGCCACTGCGCCCAGTGTCTCGAAGGGGCGCGACTATGTTTTTCAGGCCAACCCCACAATCCCTGATCGGGGGCGCATCATGGCTCGGGTGGCCAAGAATGGGCTCCTGATTGATCGGGCGGGCATCATCTACGAGCAGGGCAATCGCCTCAGTACCCGCATGGCGAAGGGGTTTCAGCGAGAGGCGCGTCGGCAAGACCTGGACGTGCCCGTTGCCATTCCGCTGTCGAGTCCTCGGGATTGGTCCCGACTGCCCACCTTGATCGAGGAAGACTCAACGCTCACGGACTCACTCCTCTCCGAACCCGAGGCGTTTTATCTGCCCGTTTCGGGGCGGGGGGCGGCGGGCAAAATTCAAGGAGCCCTTACGGGGGTGCGCCAGGCGCTTCCGGGAACGCGTGTACTGGGAAATGCGGAGTGGCACAATCTCCCGTTTGCCGAGGCGGCCAGTGCGGTCACGGCCACCTACACGAACGGCTTCCACGTACAGACGAGCCGACCGGCGGTGCAGCACTTTGTCCGCCGCTACCGGCTCCTCACCGGTGCCACTCCGGACGAACTGTCTACCGATGGACGGCGCCTGGCCTACGCGGGGTACGACGTGGCGCGTTTTCTGCTGTCCGCGCTTGGGTCCTCGTCCGTACGGTTGTCGCCGCGGACGCTCCGTACCGCCCCCACGTACGAAGGACTCGGGATGCGCATTGGGTTTGAGGGGAAGAATGCGAACCAGGTGATGTTCATCCACCGGTATCGCAATCAGCGGATTGAGCGTCTCCAGTGAGTAGGGAGACGAACCGTTCACAGACGTGATCCATCGGGGCTTAAAGACCGGTAGAGGAACAGACCCTCCCCCCTGTCGTTTCGGCTCCGCGTTGTATCGGATGCGTCCTACAAGCGCCCGAACGGACGATCCCCGTGACAATTCGGGAGCGAATTCCACTGGCTGTGTCTCGGTCTTGGCACCCCTTCATGCGAACTTCGGTTCTCGTCCCTGTTTTCCTCCTCGTATTGGCTGGGGGCCTCGTTGGATGTTCCGGAAGCGGCCAACTCACGTATACCGGGCCGGAAGATGCCTACCAGAAGGGGGTGGCTCAGATGGAAGAGGAGGACTACCAACAGGCCATTCGTCTCTTCCGGGCCGTCTTTGAATACGGGCGAGGAAATCAATGGGCGCCCAAGGCACGGTTCAAGCTCGCCATGGCCCAGCGCCAACTCGGAAAGCACCTGGTGGCGGCGAACGAGTTTCGGCGGTTTACGCAGCTCTACCGCAACAACGAGATGCTGCCCCAGGCCGAGTTTGAACGGGCCAACTCGTACTACCTGCGCTCCCCTGCGTACCAGCTTAGCCAGTCGGATTCCCGACAGGCCATTTCGCTCTTTCGCCTCTTTATTGACCGGTATCCGGACCACGATCTCGTGCCGGAGGCCAAGGAAAAAGTCGATGAGCTCCGGGCCAAGCTTGCCCATAAAAAGTACGCGGCGGGCCAGCTCTACGAGCGGCGGGACATGTGGGAGGCCGCCTCCACGGTGTACGAGGACGCTTTCGACCAGTACCCGGACACCCCGTGGGCCGACGATGCGCTGCTCGGGGCCGTGCGCACCTACATCCGGTACGCCGACCGTAGCATCCAGAAAAAGCAAGCGGAACGCTACCAGAAGGCGATTGAGAACTACAACCGCCTGACGCAGCTTTTTCCCGAGAGTGATCTGCTCAACGAGGCCGAAGAGCTGTACAGCGAGGCGCAGCGCAAGCTCGATCGGGTCCAGGCCCGCGATCAGTCCCAATCGCTTGCGCAGGAAGATACGTCGCGCGGCTCCAACTG
Source organism: uncultured Bacteroidota bacterium (assembly GCA_913055845.1). Taxonomy (GTDB): domain Bacteria; phylum Bacteroidota; class Rhodothermia; order Rhodothermales; family Salinibacteraceae; genus Salinibacter. Next base: position 37,385 of record CAJXKO010000014.1, read on the forward strand.
AGCGGAGGGGGCCATCCGGCCCAAGATGTCATGGACATCGGTCTTTTCGGAGGCTCCTTCAATCCTCCTCACGTCGCGCACCTCATTGTCGCCGAGGTGGTCCGCGACCAGTTTGACCTGACCGAGGTGTGGTGGATCCCGAACGCTACCCCTCCGCATAAGCCCAACGACGAGTTGGTGGCGGTCAAGCACCGACTTGAAATGACGCGACGCATCGTCGAGTCCAATCCGCACTTCCGAATTTGCGACCTTGAGGTGCAGCGGGAAGGCGTCTCCTACACGGTTGAGACCCTTCGGGTGCTGCAGGAGCAGCATCCTGACACAGACTTTGCCCTTATCATTGGGAGCGATAGCCTCGATCATTTTGCCGAGTGGCATCGGCCCGATGAGATTGCGGAGCGTGTACCCCTCATCGTGTACAAGCGGCCGGGGGCCATCGAGGCGGTGGCCGACCCCCGCTTCGCGAACCACGTCCGCTACGTGGCCGCGCCGGTTATGGAGGTGTCAGGAACGGAGGTACGTGCCCGCCGCCGGGCCGGACGGTCCATTCGGTATCTCGTGCCGGAGGTCGTGCGTACCTACATCGAGACCCACGAGCTGTACCGAAACGGTGGGTGACGGGGCGGAACAGTCGCGCACGCAAGGCTCCAGAGACGGCCACTCGCTGAGGCGGGCCTGTCGACATTGTTGCGTTGCCCGAGAACCTCTCGACTCCTTCTATGGTTTTGTTCACGCTGTGGCGTCCCGAAAAGCCGCAGCACAGCCAACGCGCATCCGTTTTCCCACTCCCCCAATCCTCATGGCCGTTACCGAGTCTACGATGCTGGAGCTGGGCCACTCGGCCCCTGACTTTTCACTACCCGCCGCCAACCCCGACGTGGACGACCGTGGAGACGAACGTCGCTCCCTTGCGGATTACGACGACGCCGATGCCCTCGTGATCGTCTTCATGTGCAACCACTGTCCGTACGTGAAGCACATCGAAGATGCGCTTCTCGACGTTGCGCGTGAGTACAAGCAGCGGGGAGTGCAGTTTGTCGGCATCTGCTCCAACGACGCGGAGCGTTATCCGGACGACTCGTTTGAAAGCATGGCCCAGCGGACCCAGGACAAGGACTACCCCTTCCCGTACCTGCAAGACGATTCGCAGGAGGTGGCAAAGGCCTACGAGGCCGCCTGCACGCCCGACATCTACGTCTTCGACGACGACCGCACACTTGTGTACCGTGGCCGTTTCGACGAAACCCGTCCCGATGGAGCCGACGCCCATGGAGGAGATCTGCGAGGGGCGCTCGACGAACTGCTGGAGACGGGGGAAATCACGATGGAGCAGCACCCGTCTATGGGGTGTAACATTAAGTGGAAGCCCGGCACAACCCCAGCCCACGCTTCCTAGTTCTCTGGAGCGACGCGCCTCTCGGATTCAATTCGAAATCAGCGAAGATGGAGCGCCGTGGGGCCGCCGCTGAGTTCCCTCTAACCTCTCAGTACTCATGTTCGACGGACGGGCCTTCCGGACTTGGACGCACGTCATTGCCGGGGCGTGTGTCCTTTCCGTCCTGTTCCTCGGGATTATGGTAATGGCCGAGGAAGTGATTGGGGACGGGGCCCGCGTAACCCAGGCGGGGCTCACCATGAGCGCCGCGGCGTTCCTCGGGTACATCGGGGTGGCCTGGCTGATCCGTCTCGACGAGGCCCGATCGCCCTAGCGCAGCCCGACTGGGATGACGCGCGACGTGCAGAATCACCGACCGCCGCTGTCCATTAAAGAATTCCCTTCTTGGAAGGCGTGTTGGTTCTTCTTTCCACGATTTTGAAAGCGCTTCCGCAAGAGGGCGTCGGGCATTCCTCGCTCCTACGTATTCCGCACCGTCCAATCAGAACCTCGAGGTGATACAATGAGCAACGACGCGACCGACACCGCGACCCCAGAAGACGAGCGATCGGCCTTCGAGAAGGCGCAGGATGAGCAAGAAGATGTCGATCCGCGCACGATTCCCCAGAAGCTAGAAGAGGAGCCCCCGATCGGGGATGAGATCGAGTATCCGGACTACCCCCAGGAGGACCACGAAACCTGGCGGATCCTCGTTGAGCGTCAGATGGAGCAGCTTCCGGGCCGAGCGTGCGAGGCGTACATGAAGGGGCAAGAGGCACTCCAGATTGAGCCCGATCGCATCCCAGACCTTGCGAATCTGAGTCGCCGGCTCCATGACCAGACCGGGTGGACGGTGGCCAACGTGCCCGGGCTCATCCATGAGAAAGACTTCTTCACGCTCCTGTCGGAGCGCAAATTTCCGTCAACCAACTACGTCCGAGGGCGCGAAGAACTCGACTATACCCCCGCCCCGGACTGCTTCCACGACATGTTCGGGCACATGCCAATGCTCACTCAGCCCGACTTTGCGGACTTTTACCAGCTGTTTGGCCAGGCAGCCCTGAACGCCGAAGGGGCGGATCGGCCGCGACTGGAGCGGTTCCACTGGTTCACAGTTGAGTTTGGGCTGATTCGCGAGCAGGGCGAGAAGCGCATCTTTGGGGCCGGCATCGTGTCCTCCAACGAAGAGGTGACCCACGCCCTCTCCGACGAGGTGACGCTTCATCCTTTCGATCCGGAGCACATCGTGGAGAAAGACGACTACGAAGTGTACAATCTACAGGATGAACTTTTCGTCCTCGATTCCTTCGAGCAACTCGTGGAGGGCTTCCGCGACTGGACGACGAGTCGGGGACTGCTTTAGGGGCCGTCCGTCTCGATTTTGTGTTGGTGAACACCACGCCCCGCTCTGCACTCGTGGCAGGGTGGGGCGTCGTTGTTGCGGAAGGAGACGTATCGCGTCGCGGAAAAGAGTCGGGGCACTGTCGTTAGGGGACCACGAGCAAATCTTTCAGCAACTCCCAGCAGGCGCATGGAGACAGAGACACAGGCACGTTTGTCCGCCCGGATTACAGGGCGTGTACAGGGCGTGGGCTTTCGCAACTTTACTCGAAGGCGGGCTCGCCGACTCGGCGTTACCGGGTGGGTGCGCAACGAACAGGACGGCTCGGTTCGGCTGGAGGCAGAAGGCTCCCGGGACGCCCTGGAGTCGCTTGCGGAGGCCGTCCGGCAGGGCCCGCGTGCGGCCCGCGTCGACGGCGTATCGGTAGAGTGGGACGACGCCACCGGCGACTTCGAGGCCTTCCAGGTGCGCCGGTAGTCCTCCATTCTCGTCTTTACGTTTTCTGCCCCGACGATGCATCCGATGGACACTTCGCCCGGTCCCGAGAGGGGACAGACCGACGACGCGTCCCCCACCCAGTTGGAGCTTCTGAACCGCGCGGTGCAGCGGCTTGAGGTGGCGGGACGTTCGACGCCGCAGCGGACGGCAGAATGGTTGCTGAAGGAGGTGATGGGGGGCGATCGGGCTCAGCTTTATGCCCATCCGGAGCGTCCCGTTGCCCCGGAGGCGGCGCGGCAGTTCGAGGACATGGTCGAGCGCTGCGTGGGGGGGGAGCCGCTCCAACACGTACTGGGGCACACCGCCTTCTACGGGCTTCGAATCCAGGTCTCCCCGGATGTGATGGTGCCGCGTCCCGAGACGGAAGTGGTGGTGGACCGGGCGCGTACCTGCCTCGACGAGCGGGACATGCCCCGTGTGCTCGACGTGGGCACGGGGAGCGGGTGCCTCGCCCTGGCCCTCAAGCACGAACGGCCCGACGCTGAGGTGTCGGCCTGCGACGTGAGTCCCGACGCGCTCGCGGTGGCCCGGACCAACGCCGATACACTGGGGCTCGATGTCCAATTCTTGGAGGCGGACGTGCTAGCGGACGAGATCCCCGACGGAATGCCGGGAGAACTCGATCTGCTAGTCTCCAACCCGCCGTACATCCCCAACGACGAGGCGGGGGCTCTTCCTCCCGTCGTCCACGAGTATGATCCAGCCCTTTCACTCTTTGCCGGGGAGGATCCGCTTTGTTTCTACCGGGCGCTCCTCAGGTGGGCCCGCGTGCTCTGCAAGCCATGTGGAGCCGTCGTGGTTGAGGCCCACGCCGAGTACGCCGATGAGGTGGGGGACCTGTTTCGTCGGGCGGGCCTCGTGGAGGTGGCAATTGACATGGACCTCAGTGACCGTCCCCGGGTGGTATGGGGGCGTATGTCGGAGGAGGGCAGTTAGGTCGGTGAGGGAGCCCGGGCTTCACCAAATACCCGTGCGGCTTCTCGGTGCATTATGGCGTGCAGATCTGCGGTGGCTTCAGGGGTTTCTGCGTAGCCGCCCGAGAGGAGGAGCACGACTGGGAAGTCCCGCGCATAGATCTGCTCCAGCACGTACCGGTCGCGGGCATGGAGGCCTTCTCGAGTGAGCGAGATGCGTCCAAACCGATCGTCGGTCGCCACGTCAATACCACCAAGGTAAAAGACAAGGTCCGGCTGTGCGGCGTCGAGTGCGTAGGGCAGGTGCGCCTTCAAGGTGTCCAGGTACGCCTGGTCGCTGGTCTCGTCGTCTAGCGCCACGTCGAGCGAAGAGGAGGGCTTCTCGAACGGGTAGTTTTTCGCCCCGTGCATCGAGAAGGTAAACACAGAGTCGTCGTCGGCAAAGAAGGCGGCGTTGGCGTTGCCCTGATGGACATCCAGGTCCACGATGAGCACCCGCCGCACCCAGCAGGCGGTCTGGAGCACCCGGATGGCGACGGCGACGTCGTTGAGCACGCAAAATCCCTCGCCGTGTCCCGGAAAGGCGTGGTGCGTCCCGCCCGCAAGATTGGCCGCGAGCCCGTCGGTGAGGGCCATAAACGCGGCGTTGATGGTGCCCTGTACGGCAAGCCGCGACCGGTACACGAGGCGCTCCGACCACGGCAGGCCCATTTGCCGTTCGGCGTGGTCGGAGAGGGTGCCCTCGGCGAGATGGGTCAAATACTCGGCCGTGTGGACGCGGCGGAGGGCGGCCCAGTCGGCTTGGCGAGGGGCGACCACGTCGTTGGGAGCGAGCAGGTTTTCTCGGTGGAGCCGACGATGCAGGGCCGGAAACTTGGCCATGGGAAACGGATGGCCTTCAGGGAGGGGGACGTAGTAACCGTCGCAGTAGCTAGCGCGCATGCAGCCTCCAGACCGTCCGAGGTAGGACGTAGAACGAGTGGTGGTACTACTAGTACGCCGTACGCGAATGGGCAAACCGAGGGTCCGGATTTTGCATGTGGAGGAATGAAAAAGTACATACATAAAAACGCCCGACCGGGAAGACCCCGGTCGGGCGTCAAAAAGATGCAGCTAGAGAGCTAACTGCGATGGAAAAAGAGCTAGTCCTGAGGAGACGTATTGTGGCCCGCTGTTGGGGTGGTATCGGCCCCATTTGTGCCATGCTCAACCGTCACGTCCTGCTCAGCAGGTTGTGCGCCAGTTGGGCTATCGCTGCACCCCCCCAAGAGCATAGCGCTCGCAAAGAGGGCAGCGACGAAAAAAGAACCGATGGTAGAGAAGTTAAAGCGTTTCATGGAGTCACAGGGTTGTTGGCATGAATCTAGCTTGATCAAGCAGGTTAATCCTACGGGCTATTGAGGGGAGGTTTCAACCCAAACCCCCCGCCGGAGCTACCATGCTTTATCAGAAAATAGGTACTTATGACACATGTACGGATAGTAATTACGACTCTTCTGCTCTCGTTAGCCCCTCACGTCGCCGTTGGGCAGTCGGGCGAGCGCGGCATTCCGTTTCGGAGTGAGCACTACACTCCGTCGGAGTACGGATACCAGCCCCAAAACTGGGACATTGTGCAGGACGATCAGGGGCTGATGTACGTCGCGAATAACGACGGCGTCCTGCAGTACGACGGTGAGCGGTGGCGTCTCATCCCGACGACCACGAAAACATTTGTGCGTTCCCTGGCGGCGGACAGCCTCATCTACGTCGGGGCGAAAGGAGACTTCGGCTACCTGCGCCCCGACTCCGTAGGGGTTTTCCGCTACAACTCACTCCGCGAACATATCCCTGAAGGTGCGCGCAACTTTGAGGACGTATGGTCTACACACGTGCTGGAAGATCGGGTATATTACCAGACCAATCAACGTCTTTTCCGGTGGAACGGAGAGGAAATCACATCCTGGACTAGCACGGAGGGGTTTCACACGTCGTTCGTCGCAGGCGGAACGCTCTACGTTCGGGACTCTGGACGCGGACTCCTCTGGATGCACGAGGGGGAACTAAAACCTGCACCTGGAGGAGAGGCGTTTCAGAAAACGCCCATTTATATGATGGAGCGCCATCCGAGCGGGGGACTCCTTGTAGGCACGCAAAATAAAGGACTCGTTTTGAAAGACGGGGAAGAAATACGTCCCCTGGCTCCCGAGCTGACCTCGTATCTTCAGGAAAATGATCTGTACCATGGGAGTCGACTTCCTGGAGACCGGTACGCGCTGGCAACGCTGGGAGGGGGAGTTCTCGTGATCGATGCGAAGGGAAATGTCGTACGTGTGTTCGACAGTTCGTCGGGG
>CAJXKO010000015.1 GCA_913055845.1 uncultured Bacteroidota bacterium
AGGATCTTGGCCTGGCGGGTCAGCTCCGCCTGGATCTCGTCCATCGAGTCCTGGTCGTAGCCCTGAAAGCCCGACACAAAGCAGTTGATGAGCGTGGCCTTGCCGAGGCCGGTGCCCGCATTGGCGAAGATGCGGCCGCCGGGCGTGAATGGAAAGGGACCGGTGTCGAGCCCCTTTCCGCTCAGAAGCTGATAGAAGCGCTGGGTCCAGAGCTCGATGTCGTCTTCGATCGACGCCAGGGCCCGCGCATTGCGGTACCACGTGTCCGGCACGTGGCCGTCGGTGCCGTACTGGTAGTTCTGTTCGTAGACCTCTTCGGAGATGTCGGTCTCGAAGATGTCGTCGTTCGTTCGGTCGTCCGCAACGAGATCGCTGTCCGAAAGCCTATACTGGTGCGATCCGTTTTTCCCCGACCGGGTCGCGACGCGATGCCCGTTGGGAGAATGCCCGTTGGTGGACTCGGCCGGGTCGGCCACGTCGGCCGCGGATGATTCCGTGGAGGAGGGATTTTGAGACATAACTGAGCGCTCGGTTAAAAGAAAAAGGACCTCGGACGATTGGCGCGCGTCACGAAGGCCAGGGCGCGCTGAGAGAAGCGACTCGGTGTAAACCTGCTCCGTGCAGCGGGAGCAAACTGCCCGGAACAGCTCCAGCCAGTGCCGTCGATCAACTCGTACGCCGCGGACCACATGCCCTTGGGACGCGCAGGGCTCCTCGTCCCGATACAATGACCGGGACAAGGCGTGATCACTCTCCGAGCGGGCATTCGGGCTTTGACCGTTGCGCGACAGCGCCGGAGTTGCACCGGTCTTTCCCCGCGACGAAGGTCCACCAGGCCGGTGGGTGCCTACCGCCATGCCACGACAGCACGGCCCCGGAGAGTACGTGCTCAATAAGCGTGCTCTGTACGGTAGGTTTCCGGCGCCAAAGTATCAAGCGGATGCGGAAGAGTACTGTTATTGGTACAGTCTGCAAGTCCCACTCAGCGCGACTCTAGAGGGCTCCCGCGAGAATGCCCCTTTGTGAATTCCCTGCCCCGTAAGACGTACTTTTCAGCGGCGTGAGATTCCCCGTGCCCCTAGACGTCCGCCTTAACGACTCTCAAACTTGAAACTCCGCGATCAAACTGGGTGGAGGATCGAACAGCCCGGCGCGGAGCCGAATCGTCTTCCCGCCCCCACGACCGTGGGCCCGTGCCCCAGCCACCCACTGGCGACCTCGTTCAGACGCTCGCCGTATCGGCAGCAACTGTGAATGGGGGAGTACCGTTATTGATTCCCCCGTAACAAAACGCTGCTTCTTCGAGCGAAAGGGGCGTCCGGGCAGGCTCCATCGGCGGAAGAACGGACCGATTTTCACGGACATATCTCTCGTACCGCCCTCTTCGAAAAGACTCTCGCCCTTAGTCGTCCCCCCCTCTCCCATACCGGAAGTTGTACGACAGGCCCACCTCGGGCGTCGCCCGTGTCACGTCGATCCCGCCGTAGAGGACGATTCGCCCGAAGTTTCCCACGAGCCCCCCCGATACGGCCGGCTCCACGTCGCTCCCCGCGTCGGGATCCACCATAACGCCGAGACCGATCGCGGGCTGGACGCGGGCCCCGAGGAGATCGTAGAATCCGAGAGCACGGATGCTAAGCTTCTGACCGGGATCGTCGTCGAGCACCTCGCGGTTGACGGCCGCCTGCACCTGTACCCCCCCTCTCGGATGCGTGTAGCCGGACGCAAGCCCGAGGGGCGTATCGCCCCGCCCGTAGAGCCCGACCGTGCCCCCGGCAAACGCAACAAGGCCCACAGCCGCCGCAGCGGCGAGGGCCGGGGCCTGGAGGTTCGTGTCATCATCGTCGTCGTCCTCGTCCTCCCCCGACTGAGACGCACCAGTGTCCGACTGTTCGCCTCCATTCCGGCCGCCCTTTTCGTCGTCGCTACCATCCGCCCCACGAGTGCGCCCCTCGTCCCGATCCGCGCCCTGATCCCGGTCGGCCTCGGCCGTGGGCGTGCGGCCAACCGTCTCGCCCCGCGGGCGGCGGGTACGTCGCCCCCCCTTGCCATCCCCATCGTCGTCCCCGATGTAGTACGGCCGCGGACCGATCCGCCAGCCGATGAAGACGCGGGTTCGCGGCCGATAAATGCTCGGGGGACGTGAGGGCTCGTCTCGGCGCTCTCGAGCATCGGGGCGGCGATCTGAGTTGCCACTGCGCTGGACGCTAGCCGCCGCGAAGCCCATCCGCTCCACGACCAGTCGGTCGAGCGTAATGCCCTCCCGCAGGAGCCGACGGGCCTCGTCGGGCGGGGTGTTGAGGAAAACACGGTCGTGGGCCACGCTCACGTTGAAGGCAAAGCGATCGGGAAGCGCACGGAGGGCCATGCTGTCTACGCCAATGATCATCTCGGCCTCCTTCTCGCCGTCCACTCGCACGTCGGCCCGCAGCTCCACGTTGGTCATACGAAGGGCCCTGGGAGCCTCCTGGCGGGGCAGAATGGTGCCCTCGTAGAGCACCCGCTCGGCGGGGCGCCAGCTGAGCACGAACGACCAGCGTGAGGTGGTATCCGTGGTGGCGTATCGGTAGTCGAGGGCCAGCGAGTCGATGCGCGGAAGCAAGTAGGGCGCGTCCTGACCCATCTCGTCGAGCAGCGCCGGGAGGGACCGCGGCCACGATTCGAGCGCAACGGTGGCCTGCGCCGTCCCTCGCGACGGCTGTGCGAGGCCGACGGATCCTCCGCTAAGCGACAGCACGCCGACGAGGAGTACGAGTCGAAATGTCGTAGAAAGGAGACATCGCATAGGACTTCGGTGTACGACAAACGAAAGGGACCGCTGGATCAATTGGAGTCGCGGCGAATCCCGCCGGGGTCACAGGAATCTCGGGTTTCCCTTCCTTCCGAGACCTTTTCTGCGGCTCTGAATTCTCCTCCCCTTCATGCAACGAGTGGCGGCGCGAACGGCTCCCACCGACAGAAGCCCTTCTCGTCACGTGTACTGGCGAATCGTGTCGAGGAAGACGTCGCCGTAGCGGTCCAGCTTCACGTCGCCCACCCCGTGGAGGGCCCGAAAGTCGCTCTTGGTCTGCGGCTGGTGCTCCACCATAGCCCGCAGCGTCTTGTCGTTGAAAATGACGTAGGGCGGCACGTCCTGGTCCTTGGCCAGCTGCGTGCGGCGTTCGCGGAGGGCCTCAAAGAGCTTCCGTTCCGGGCCGTCGGCCGGGAGCGGGTCGTCGGTCGCGGTCTTCGTGGTGCTGGGCGACGCCGATGCCGCAGCCCCGTCGCGGAGCGCGACGGTTTCGTGGCCCTTGAGCACGGGACGGCAGTCCTCGGTGAGCGTGAGCGCCCCGTAGCCCATCACATCGACCTCCACCATCCCCTTTGCCACGAGCTGCCGCAGGATGGAGCGCCACTCGGCCTTCGACCGATCGGCGCCGATGCCGTAGGTGGAAACGCTGTCGTGGTCGTGCCGCTGCACCTTTTCGGTGTCCTTGCCCCGAAGCACGTCGGTCACGTGCCCACTGCCGAAACGCTGTCCGGTGCGGGCAATGCAAGAGAGTGCCTTTTGGGCGGCGGTGGTTCCCTCCCACGTATCGGGCGGATGCAGGCAGTTGTCACAGTTGCCGCAGGTGTCCCCCTCCATCTCCTCGCCGAAGTAGTTGAGGAGCACTTTACGGCGACAGTCCGGCGCCTCGCAGTAGCCGAGGAGTGCGTTTAGCTTGTGGCGCTGCGTCCAGCGGTGCTCTTCGTTCTCAGAGGAGTCGTCGATGAGCTGCCGCATGCGCACCACGTCGCCGCGGCGGTACGCCATCCAGGCGGTGGCGGGGCGCCCATCACGCCCGGCACGGCCCGTTTCCTGGTAGTAGGCCTCCAGCGTCTTGGGCACATCGAGATGGGCCACGAATCGCACGTCGGGTTTATCAATGCCCATCCCGAACGCGACCGTGGCCACCACGATGAGGCCGTCCTCGCGCAGAAACCGGTCCTGGTGATCGCTTCTTTTGTGATCGGGAAGGCCGGCGTGGTAGGGGACGGCGGTGTGGCCGTGGTCGTTGAGCCAGGCGGCGGTCGTCTCCACGCCGTTGCGGCTGAGGCAGTAGACGATGCCGTTCTGGCCGGAGTGCTCCCGTTCGATGAAGTCGTGCAGCTGCTGACGGGGTCGGTTTCCCTTCGGCTCCACCACGTAGCGGATGTTGGGTCGGTCGAATCCGGCCACGAATCGATCCTCGTCCGTCATGTTGAGGCGGTCGAGGATGACCTGCTGCGTAGGTGGGTCGGCGGTGGCGGTGACGGCAACGCAGGGGACCCGCGAGAAGTCCGCCCGTAGACGGGCCAGCGCCAGGTACTCAGGGCGAAAGTCGTGGCCCCACTGCGAGATGCAGTGCGCCTCGTCGATGGCGAGGAGGGCTGGGCGAGCACGGGACAGCAGGTTTTTGAAGCGGTCGCGGGTGGCGCGCTCCGGGGCCACGTAGCAGAGGTCGAGGTCGCCCGCCGTCAGCCGGTGCTCCACGGCCTCCCGCTCCCGACGGCCTAGGCTGGAGTTGAGGACGGCGGCCTTTACACCCAGTTGCTGCAGGGCGTCGACCTGGTCCTGCATCAGAGAGATGAGCGGCGACACCACAATGCCCGGGCCGTCCCGAATCATTGCGGGGATCTGGTAGCAGAGCGACTTGCCGCCCCCCGTGGGCATGAGCACCAGCGCGTCGCCTCCGTCGACCAGTCGCTGCACCACCGGCTCCTGGTACGGGCGGAACGCCTCGTAGCCAAAAACGGACTGGAGGACGTATGTGGGATCGGCGCCAGTGACGTCCATAGAGAACGTTAGGTTCGCAAGCTCGAAACGAACGGGAAATGAGGCGTCTGTGCCACTTGGGGCACGGATACTGAGTTCCCCCTCGCACGTGAAGGGCGTCTTGGTTCGAACACATTGAACGCCTCCCGTCGCCCCCCGTATCAACGGCGTCTTTTCCCGCTCCCTTCACACCTTCTCTTCCGTCATGGACACCAACGTCTACACCTACGAGGGCGACGACGTGACCGTCACCTGGGACCGCGAGCGCTGTATTCATGCCCAGGCCTGCGTGGACGGCCTGCCCAGCGTCTTCGACCCGGAGCGCCGCCCGTGGATCGACCCCGACCAGGCCAATGCCGACGCCGTGGAGGCGGTGGTACCGCGCTGCCCCACTGGTGCCCTTCACCTCACCCGCGACGGCGAGGACCCCGAACCCCTTCCGTCCACCAATCGCATCTCGCTCTCCCCCAATGGCCCCCTCCTGGTCCGCGCCGACGCTGAACTGGTGAACAGCGACGGCGAAACGCTGCTCACCGACACGCGCATGGCGCTCTGCCGCTGTGGCCGGTCCGACAATAAGCCACTCTGTGACGGCAGTCACGACGAAGGGTTCGACGACGCAGGGGACATCGCGGTCGACCACCTCTCGACCCCCGACGACGCTGAGGACGAAGGCCCCCTCCGCATCCGAGCCACCGAGGACGGGCCCTTCGTGGTCGAGGGCCCGGTCACGATCGAGGCCGCCGACGAGGCGGATGCGGTGTCGGGCCACCGGGGCGCGCTCTGCCGCTGCGGCGCCTCCGAGAGCAGGCCCTTCTGCGACGGGAGCCACGCAGAGATCGGGTTCGAAGCGGACTGACTGCCCCCGAGGACCTGCCGTCCCAGCACGATGTCTCCTCGTCAAATGGAGGGGAGCGGCGGAAGTGTGGGAGCATGGGAGTATCAGCGCCCGATCCGATCTTATGCTCTACGGGTGTTTCTCATATACTCCCGCCTGCCCTTTCTCCCATGCCCCCAGACTTTGCCCACGCGCTCTACTTCCGCACTCTCTACTGCCACGTCCCCACACCCCAAACATGGCCTCGTCGAAAAAGGCGATCTACGCCGCCATCATCGGCAACTTCGCCATCGCCGTTACCAAGTTTCTCGGCGCCGCGGTGAGCGGCAGCTCTGCCATGCTGGCCGAGGGCATTCACTCGCTCGTCGACACCGGCAACGGCGGCCTACTCCTGCTTGGCATCCGTCGGAGCAAGCGCCCGCCCGACGACCGGCATCCCTATGGTTACGGCAAGTCGCTCTACTTCTACACCCTCGTCGTGGCCGTTCTCATCTTCGGCCTGGGCGGCGGCATTTCGCTGTACGAGGGCTTTCTGCACACCCTTGATCCCGGCCACGGGGGCCCCGGCACCGCCACGGTCTTCGGGCTTACGATCGGCGGCCTCACCCTCAACACCATCGTCCTCGGCGCCGCCATCGTGTTCGAGGGCTTTGCCCTCCGCACCGCCCTTCAGGAATTCAACAAGCAGCGTGGCGACACGCCATTCTTCGAGGCCATCGTGACGAGCAAAGACCCCACGACCTTCACGGTGGTGTTCGAGGATACCGCCGCGATGGCCGGACTCGTCGTGGCCCTCGTGGGCGTGCACCTCGCCAGTGCCCTCCACATGCCCATCATCGACGGCATCGCGTCGATGGTGATCGGGCTTATCCTCTGTGGGGTGGCACTCTTTTTGATCTGGGAAAGCAAGAAGCTCCTCATCGGTGAAGCCGCGACCCCCGAATTGCGCGATAGCCTTCGCCGCCTGGCCCGAAACGACGCCGACGTGGACGCTGTGCAGCGCCTCCTCACGATGCACATGGGACCGTACTCGCTGCTCCTCAACATGGACCTGAGATTCCGCGACGGCCTGGATGCCAAAGACACGGAAAAGGCGGTGGAGCGGCTGGAAAAAGCCATCCGGCAGCAGCACCCCCACGTGCAGTACATCTTTATTGAGGCCGACGCCATCGCGACGGCGGGATCGTGATGGGCCTCGCCCCCGCAGAACCGTCGTTGACGCTGGGCTGCGAATTCGGTACCCTATCCGCGGGTTCAGCGTGTGTCCTGCAGTTTCTCCCCACCCACGTTTCTCCTTTTCCCTGCTATGCGGTTTTCATTTTCCCGTGTGCTGCCCCCGAGCGCAGTCGCCGGTGCCCTCGTGCTGTTGCTCGCCGGCTGCGGATCACTGCCCTCGCTTGTGACCACCCCGCCGCCCCAGCAGGTACCCAAGGATACAATCCTGGTGGCCGACCAGGACACCACCGCTCTCGACCCGGAGGTGGCGCGCCTTTACGTACTGCAATCCGAGCTCCTCGCCACGGAGGACAGTGTGCGCCGTACCCAGTTGCTGAGCCGGGCCATGACGAAACTGGCCACACTGCTCCGTACCCAACCGAAGGCCCTCGAACGCGAGGCTGTGCGGTCGGTCTACGGCGACCTCACGGCCGAATACCGACGGTTCCACGGCTACCCCAGCGACCCCGACTCCACCCTGCTGGCCCGCGGACAAATCTTCGCCGTCCGCGCCCGCCTCTTCGCGTCGCTCGACGACGTTGAGAACCCGCTCTTGAACGTAGAGCCCACCAATCCGGAGGCCGAGGTGGAAAACGCCGAGATCTCGATGACCTCGAATCGGCTCGTGCAGCAGAGCACGACCCACCTCAAAGAGGATCCCAGCCGGCACGTCACCCACTGGCTTCGGCGCGTGCAGGTGTACGGGCCGATGATTGAACACATTCTGGCGGAGGAGGACGTCCCCCAGGAACTGAAGTACCTCGCCATGATCGAGAGCGGCCTCAATCCCGATGCCCGGAGCTGGGCCGGGGCCGTGGGCATGTGGCAGTTCATGCCGTCTACCGGCCGGCACTACGGCCTCACCATCAACGCGTGGGTGGACGAGCGACGCGACCCCGAGAAGGCCACGCGGGCGGCGGCGCGCTACCTGAGCGACCTGCACGCCGAATTTAACGACTGGCACCTCGCCCTGGCCGGCTTCAACTGCGGTGGAGGCTGCGTGCGGGAGGCCCTGCGCCGAAGCGACGCCGAGGACCCGTCGTACTGGGACGTGCACGAGTATCTGCCCCGCGAGACGCAGGGCTACGTGCCCATGTTCATCGCCGCGGCGCGCATTATGGAAAACCCCGAAGCGTTCGGCATCGAATCGTCCGAGTCGGCCTCCCCCCTCGCCTACGACTACGTGCCCGTACACGGAAGCCGCCTCTCGCTCAGCACCGTGGCCCGACTTGCCGACACCACGCGCAGTGCCATCGAGTCGCTCAACCCGGAGCTGCGCCGGGCCCGCGTGCCGCCCTCCAAGGAGCGGTACTACCTGCGCATCCCCTTGGGCAGCTACCCGCGCTTCGCGTGGAACTACGCTGACCTCCCGGACGAGAAGAAACAGCCCGCCACTACGTACGCCGTACGCCGCGGGGACACGCTGTCCGAGATTGCCGCGCAGTTCGGGATCTCTACCACCGCCCTGCAGCGACTCAACGGCATCAACGGCTCCGTCATCCGCCCCGGCGATCGCCTCGTCGTCCCCGTACAGGACTACTCGGGCGCACTTACCGCCAGTGGGCCGAAAGAGCCGATGCGCGTGCAGTACGACACGTCGCCCCCGGCGCGCGCACTCGACGCCATCGAGACGGCCCGCGCCCCCTCCACGTCCTCCGACGACACGACGGCCGTCCCGGCAGAGGGGACCTCGTCCTCGCCCCCCCAAACTGCCTCACGCACGACGCGAACCTACCGGGTGACGCAGGGCGACACGCTCGGGGAGATTGCTCAGCGCTTCGACGTGACCGTGCGGGAACTCAAGATCTGGAACGACCTCAACGGCACGCGCCTCTACCCGGGCCAGCGCCTCCAGATCCGAGATTAAAGGGCCGAGCATTCGGGGAGAGACGGGCCGTTCTGCCCTCCCTGCCGCGTGGCCGTTCCGGCGCTCCGCTGCCCCCTCCCACTCACCGCACCTTCCCCTGGCGTTTCAGTCCTGTGCCTCGTCCGCATCGGTCTCGTCGCTGTATACCTGCCGAACGGTGCCGGCGACCTCCACCGCCACGTTTCGGTTGTAGCGAAGGGCGAGGTCCTCGTATTTGATCACGTCGTAGATCGTCCCAATAAGGCAGAGCCCGCCCGTAAAGAGATAGACGAGCCCAAGGGCGAACTCCTCCATGTAGAGCCGCTGCAGCCCCGCGGCGCCGATGAACCCAACCGCGGCGAGAATCAAAATGTGCACGGGCTCGCGGCGGCGTGAGCGGTAGATCCGGGCGAAGTGCTCGGCCTGCTCATCGGTCATCTTGTTGAGCAGGCGGGCGACCTCGACCTGTTCGTCGCCTTCGAGTTCGGGGAGATGCTGTAGAATCTTGGACATGGGCGAGCGAAATTGTGAGGGGAGCGGGTGAAGCTCAACGGGAGGCGCGGAGCGAGGAGCGACAGACCGTCACGATGTGGACCACGAGCACACCGACAACGGGTCCGGCCAGCGGATGGGCGGCCCACGAGGCGTCCCAGTTGCCGCGCACCAAGTGTGCGATGCCAGTGCCGAGGCCGTCGCCCGGACAGGGCAGGCCTAGGTGCTCGATCAGGCACAGGTTGAGTCCGCCCGATGCCTGCGGATCAATGCTGGCCGCAAAGGCGAGGGCCCCTGCCCAGAAGACTGCTTCGAGCGGAATGGCCCGAAGCCACTGGACGAGATCAGACGTCTTCTTCTGAACCGCGAACATTGAGAGTGGGGCAAAGGAGAAGTCTGCGTGGTTTACCGTCTCTACGCCCCCGACGCTCTTACTGTTACTCGGGGTCACGATTGTCTCCCGTGTCCCCTACTCTTCTTTCCCTGCCCCTTGATTCCGCTGCTCCGCGCCCACTTAGGTGACCGCGCAGGAGCCGATTGACAGTGGTCGGCGCATCGTGTTGCACCCAGTGCGTAGCGTCCCCGAGCAGTTCGAGCCGCCCGTCAAGACACATCGCCGCACTCGGCGCCGCCATCTGCCGACTCAACGCGATGTCCTGCGCGCCCCAGATTATGAGCGTGGGGACCTCGACCGGGACCGAGGGCGGCGTAGACCGGAGCACTCGGCGGGCCGCAGCGCGGTACCAGTGTAGCATGCCCCGCAGTCGGCCCGTCCGTCGCCACGCCCGTCGGTAGATCGTCAGGTCCGTCTCGTCAAACGTGTCGGGATGGCCGCTTCCGCACAGAAGCGCGGCGAGAAGTTGCCCGTCGTTGCGCCCGAAGAGCCACTCGGGTAGGGCTGGGAGTTGAAAGAAGAGCGCGTACGTGCTCCGTAGCAGCTGAGTGGGGCTCGACCGGAGGGTGTCGCGCAAGACGCGCGGATGGGGCCCGTTGAGAATCGTGAGGCGGCGCAGGCGCTCCGGACAGGCGTGGGCAAGGTGCCAACCCACCATGGCACCCCAGTCGTGCCCCACTACGGCGGCACGGGGACGGCCCGCCGCGTCGATTAGTGCACAGACATCGTCTGCGAGCACATCAAGGTCGTAGGCGGCCACGGCACGGGGGGCGTCGCTGCGGTGGTAGCCGCGCTGATCGGGAATCACCACGCGGTATCCGGCCCGGGCCAAGGGTGCAATCTGGTGACGCCAGCCGTACCAGAACTCCGGGAAGCCGTGGAGAAGCACGACGAGCGGTCCGTCCTCGGGGCCTGCCGTTCGCACGTGCAGCTGCACCCCATCCTGCCCTTCGACCCAGTAGCGGTCGAGCGGAACGGGCAGTCGGTGAGCGGGGTCCCCAGTCACTGGAGGGCTGCTGTGCAGAGACATAGTTAGCCGTCGGCCATGGGGCTCACAGTCGGGTCGTACACCGTGTCCTGGTGCCGCTCCTTCAGGCGCTGATACGCCGGGTCGTCGGTGAGAGTCTGCCACGCATCGCGGAAGACGACAGCCGCCGCCCGCTTTTCGGGGTCGGCCCACTGCCGAGGCTCACGCTTTGCCCCATCGTCCGCGTACTTTTGTCCGCCCGGATACTTCGCGTACCGCATGGCCCGTGTAAACCCCATCTGCAGGTACTTGCGCACCATGTCCATCCCCACAAATTCCTCGTCGGCCCGGTACGTCTCGTACGCCCCACGGAGGGCTTCGACCGCCGCCTCGGCGGCGCCCTCGTCCCTGAAGGCCCAGTTGGGGAGCAGCTCCTCCTTATACGGTTGCACCTTGAAAACCCCTTTCTCGCTGGCATCGTACCGGTAGGCCTCCGGACATTCCCGAAAGTCCAGATCGTACTCGCCGGCCATGGTCCTTTGTGGCGCGTGCAGGCGCTCTACTGTGACGAGACGGTGGCGGCCCCAATGGGGAGCGACCGTGACAGGGCAAGAATGTAGTCGAAGTCGATGGTCCCAACCGAGTCCACACTGTCCGAGTCGCTCCACATCGCCACTCCGAGCGGAGTTTTATCCGGGGTCCCCCCAAAGAGGCGCTTATAGTCCTCGATCACGTTGCGCTCGTGCGTGACCCACTCCCCGATGCCCTGCTCTTGCTTCGAGGCCACGACCAGCACCTTGAGCGTCCCAAAATCGACCGTCGTGCCCACCGGCAGAGCCGAGCTGTAGGTGTACTTGATGCTTCGCGGACGGCCCAGCCAGTCGGTGTCAAACGTCACGTAGAGCGCGCCCCCGGTGTCGTTGCGGCCGCTTCGGCTTTCGTCCGCCCCTTCGGGAAGGGCCTTCGCCCGCCACGTCCAGCGCAGGTAGGGCCGCTTGCCGAGGTGCCAGGTGAGTCCCTCCTCCCGCGACCGGATGACCCGAAAGCCGTAGTTTTCCGTGTGGATGCGCGCAAATCGCCGGCCCTCTTCCTCCCGCACGTAGACGTTGTGGGTGGGCGTCATGATGCCCTCCCGCGTGAGCGGAACGGCCCTGCGCCCCTTGTTCGTCTGCCAGCCGGGCGGCGGCGCATCAAGGGCTTCGGACTCGAAGTCCGCAATCACTTTGCAGTTGGCCGTGACGGGAAAGTCCTCGCAATCCGACTGCCCCACGGATGGGGCTGGCCCCACGACGATAGTTCCAATGCTCACAGCGAGAAGGAAAAGCGTACGACGAATCATGCAGGACACCGGGGTTGGGAGAAGCATCGCAGAACAAGGCCGCCCACGGCGGGACGCGAGTAACAGAAAACGCCGTGCCAAGGCCCCGAACGAACACTTCTCCGCCGTACAGGCGGTGTGCACCTGCCCCATTCCCCACGCAGTGTCCTATTCTACGGACACGAGGTCTCCCATGAGCATCTCCTCGGCGTGTGCGAGCATTGCGGGCGTGTCCACATCCTGCCAGAAGCCGTCCCCGATGTCGAGGGTCTGCATACGCCCCTCGCCCATGAGGCGCTGAATGCCGTCGGAGAGGGCCGCGTCGCCCTTCGCCGCGTAGACGGCGGAGAGGGCCTCCATCAGCCCGTCGGTCGCCACGAAGACGCCGGTGTCCACGCAGTTGTAGTCGTCGAGCTGCTTGCCGATGGCGCGGGGCCGACCGTTCTCGACTCGCACCTTCGTGGCGTCGTCCATATCGAAGATGGTGTCGAGCTTGGCGTCGACCAGCAGGGTTACGCCCCGCTCGGGCGGGCGGTGGCGGCGGGCCTTCTCCATGAGCGTATCGCCGAGCACATGGTCGGCCATGGTGAGCAGGAAGGGGCCCTTATCGACGTAGGGCTCGGCCGCCAGGACGGACACGCCGTTCTGGCGGTCGTAGTGCTCGTTGACGGCGAACCTCAGCGACAGGGGCCCGTCGTAGCGGTCTCTGATTTCCTCCTGCACCGTATCCATTCCGTAGCCCACGACGATGACGGCCCGGGTGCACCCGGCCGTCTCTAGGCTGTTGAGCGTACGGATGAGGAGCGGCGTGCCCGCCACCGGCGTCAGCGGCTTCAGGTCGGTGGCGTCGTGGGTGCCGGCCAGCCTTGAGCCGAAGCCGGCGGCCAGGATGACGCCCGTTCGCGGAGAAGCAGAGTCACTCATTCGGCGAAGCAGTCGGTTCGGAGACGTTTTCGGACATTGGGTAGTTCTCGGACAGGTGCGTCAGCGGCTCGGCGCCGCCCAGCACCCGGAGGGTGTTCTTGAGACGGAAGTGCTGGATGAAGAGGTCGTGCTCGCGCACGTGGCCCTCGATGACGTGCGGGCTTTTGAAGTAGAACGAGAGCCACTCCTGAATGCCGTCGCGCCCGCTGCGCTGCGCGAGGTCGAGGAAGAGGGCCAGGTCCAGCACGATGGGCGCCGCCAGGATGGAGTCGCGGCAGAGGAAGTCGAGCTTAATCTGCATCGGGTAGCCGAGCCACCCGAAGATGTCGATATTGTCCCATCCCTCCTTCGCGTCGCCGCGCGGCGGGTAGTAATTGATCGAGACCTTGTGGTCGAGGTCGTCGTAGAGGTCCGTGTACTTCTCTGGCTGCAGGATCGTCCCCAGCACGCCGGATTTCGTAACCTCTTTGGCCCGAAAGCTCGATTCGTCGTCGAGCACCTCGCCGTCTCGGTTCCCGAGGATGTTGGTGGAGAACCAACCCTCGATGCCCAACATGCGCGCCTTCAGGCCAGGAGCCAGAATCGTCTTCATCATCGTCTGGCCCGTCTTGAAGTCCTTGCCGGCAATGGGCACGTCGTTTTGCTCAGCCAGCTGCTCCAGCGCCGGGATGTCGGCCGAGAGGTTAGGCGCGCCGTTGGCGTAGGCCACGCCCTCCTTGATGGCCGCGTAGGCGTAAAGCTGCGAGGGGGCGATGGACGGGTCGTTGTTTTCCATGCCCTCCTCAAACTTCTCAATCGAGAGGTGGCACTCCGACGGCTTCATGTAGATTTCGGTGGAGCCGCACCAGATCATCACGGCGCGGTCGGCGTCGGTTTCTTTCTTCCGCCGCCGGATGTCTTCGCGGAGCGCTTCGGCCAGGTCCTTCTTCGTCGCGCCCTGCTTTACGTTGGGTCCGTCGAGGCGCTTCACGTACTCCTTGCTAAAGGCCGCCGACATGGGCTCGATGGTGTGCAGGAAGTCTTCGAGAGGTGCCAGATCCTCTTGGTCGAGCACCTCGGCGCGGGCGGCGGCCTCGTAGGCATCATCCTCAAAGACATCCCAGGCGCCAAACTCGAGGTCTTCAAGGGGCGCCAGGTCCACGAAGTCCTTGATGAGCGGACTCCGATGCTCGGAGCGGCGTCCGAGGCGGATGGTCTGCGTCTGGGAGAGAGACCCGATGGGCTTGGCCTGCCCTCGGCGAATGGCTTCGACCCCGGCAATGAAGGTGGTGGAAACGGCCCCAAGGCCGGGCGTGAGGACCAGGAGGTTGCCCTCGTGGGGCGTGATCTCGGGCGTGCGGTCGGACATCAAACGAGTGAAAGTCTCAGCTGCGAATGTAGCGAGGCCGCCCCGTCGAGGAGCGGCACGGATCCAGGTGGGGATTGGGGAACGGGGCGCCCTGTTTGGCCCCCCGTCGGAGAATTAAGAATGTCGGGTTCTTGAACAAAAGCCTTTAGTGTAGGCGCGCCGAGGCGCGGGAAGGTAACACGGCTATCGCCCCGGGCAGATCGACGCCTCCCCCAAGCCTGTGCGGGCCGGGCAGGGGATGCCGAGCGTGAAACACTACGACGGGTCGACGGCGCCCCGGGCCGTAGTGGTTTGGGGCGGGATGACCGTCGGCGTCCGGTTTTGGACAAGGGCCTGTACCACTTCCCAGATGCGCTCGCAGTTCCGCCCGTCGCCCCCCAGCATGTGCTCGTCGAGAAACGCTTGGGCGGCGTCGCGGCAGCACTCAGGCTTGGCGAGGGCCTGATCCACCTGCGCAAGGAGCTGATCGAAGTCGCGGGCCAGGCGACCGCCGTGCTGCTCGGGCGGAAGCTTCCAAATGTGGCGGGCCGACTCGACTTCGCTCTCCAGTACCCCCGCAAACGTGTAGGTGCGCGCCATGAAGGCCTCGTCGGCGTCGGCCACCGGGTAGACGTGCAGGGTGGGGCGTCCGGTGGCGTAGAAGAGGTTGGCGATGCTGCTGTAATTGGTGATGAGCGCATCGGCCACCTGCAGGTCCAGGTAGTTGTCCGGGTACCGGTCCTTGTACTTCAGCATCACGTGGTCGTAGCGCGTGGCCAGGTCGTCGAGCATCGCGCGGTAGTCGTCCTCGAACCGGTAGGAGTCGTGCAGACGCAGGATGACGTTGGCCCCTTGCCGCCCGATGTGGCGCACCAGACGGTCAATGAGGACCGCGTCGGTGCCCCAGTGCTCAAAGACTTCGCCGTAGTGCCAGGTGGGGGCCACGAGGACCGTGGGCGTATCGGCCACGTCGAACGGGTAGTATGGCTGGGCGAGCGACCGGTCCATGGGTGTGCGCAGGTCGTCGTGGCTGGCGGCCCCCAGGAGGTGGCAGTTGTCGGGGTGAATGCCCGTAACCTCTGTCCGGTGCTTCTTGTCCCACGGCCCGAAGCACTGCCAGGCAAAGTCGGGGTTGGGATCACGGATATCCCCCCAGGTTCGTCGCAGGGAGCGGTGCAGCCACCAGAGGTCCTCTTCGCTGTCCGGCCCCTTCCACCCGAACCCGTGCCAAAGCATCAGGGCTTTCGGCGAGGTGCGAAGGAAAGGGGTGCGGTTGTCCATGATCGTGATGTCCGCGTCAAAGCCCGGCACCCCGAGGGCATGGTGCCAGAACCGGCGCTCGATGAGCTCCGCGTCGAGTGGATACAACTCGTGCACCCCCTGACTCCGGAACCGCTCCGGGTCGTCCATGACGACCTTGATCGAGACCCCTGGTTGTTCATCGAGGTACTTGGTGAAGCTCCAGAGGTCCGCGCCGAAGGTGGTGGCCCAAACTAGTACGTTCATCAGCACAGGAATGCACCGGGACAGCGAATGCCCCCCTCGTTGGTGGCGGGGGCTAGGCGCGTGAGCCACGCGCTGGCAGCATTGCGTTGAAGCAGCGTGGCATGTCTGAATGCGGATCGCCCGGTTGGGTTCGCCCCCAACCCCCATTTCCCCTGTCATACGGCCGCTCCGAGGGGCAGCGTGGAACGCAGCCCGCCATGGGCTCGATGGGTACGGGCGCACATCCGGTCGGGAACTGGCGACCATGCCGTCCCCATCCCGGCATCGTCCCGACGGCTGGGGGGCAACGGACAAGAAGGCGGGAGTGCCAGCGCGGCCCTGCTCCGCGCCCCCCTTCCCGATCATTCGATCACGACCTTGTGGCGAGGCGAGACAGACCGTTCCGTCTGCGAATTCGGTGAAATCCCCCAGATTCCCCGTACGTCTCGTTGCTCGGGGGCCCCACGCGCCGGCTATTCCGTAGGGAATGGTTCTCGACGAGGTCTGCGCCCCCACCACACGACGCTCACAGATGCACTGCCTTTTGTAACATGAATTCCCCGAACACAGGAACCGTGGCGCTATTTTCGAGCCGGTTCGTCCCGTACTCGCAGACGTTCATCTACGACGAGGTACGGGGGCACGAACGGTACGAAATAGACGTGTTCTGTAAGGAGCGCCTCAACGAAGATCGGTTCCCCTACGATGAGGCCCACGTATACCACCCGCCCAGCTGGGCGGAAAAAATCTACGAGAATGTGGCCTACTGGCCTTCGTTCGATCGGACGCTGAAGCACGGGAACTACGATCTGATCCACGCCCATTTCGGCACCACGGCCGTTTACGCACTTCCGTACGTCTGGAGACACGACCTTCCGCTCGTCGTTACCTTTCACGGGTACGATGTGGGCGACCTGTTTGGCCCCAATCGCTTCTTCCCGAGACAGTGGCGCTACTGGGCCTTATCCACTTCCATCTTCCGGGCAGCCGACCTCATGCTTGCCGACAGCCTGGAGCTGGCCGAACTGCTCGCCGAACTAGGGGCCGACCGCGACAAGATTGCGGTGCATCGGCTAGGGGTCGACCTCTCTAAGTTCGAGCGGGCCGACGAGGGCCGTGCGGTTCCCCGCATTACCCTCGTCGGGCGCTTTACCGAAAAGAAAGGCTTCCGGTACGCCCTCCGGGCCTGTGCCCAGGTTCTCAACGACGGCATTGACGCCGAGGTGGTGGTGCTGGGCGACGGGGACCTCGGGCCTGAACTGCGTCGCATCGTAGCGGAGAACGGCATCGCCGACCATGTCGACTTTCGCGGCGCCGTGTCCCACGATGAGGTGGCACAGGTGCTAGCCCGCACCGACGCACTGATGACCCCAAGCGTCGTCACGCGCACCCACGACCGCGACTCCGGAATTCTGGTTGCGAAGGAGGCGAGTGCCTGCGGGGTGCCCGTGATTGGGACGTACCACGGCGGCATCCCCTCCATTATCGACGACGGAGAGACTGGGTTTCTTGTCCCGGAGCGCAACGTGGGGGCCCTTGCCGACCGCCTCACCCGCCTCTTGAGCGACGACGACCTCCGCACACGCATGGGCCGCGCTGCGCGCCGGAAGATGGAGCGAGAGTTCGATCTGTTCGATCAGGTGCGCAAGCTGGAGCGCCACTACGACCAGATTCGCAACCGCACGTAACGGTTCCCCAACGGACATGGCCGACCAGAACTCTTCTAATCGTGGCAGATCCGAAGCAGAGGATTCGCCGACGAATGGGACCGTTGAGGAAGAGGTACAGCACGGCGCGTTCGTCAACGCACTGGGGCTGATTGGCAAACTCGCTGGGCCGTCGTTCCTCGTGCTGGTGATGCGCCTCTACGGCCCCGATGTCTACGGGGTGTATGCGACTTCCTACGCCCTGGTGGAGACGGCACTGGCTCTCCTCTCGTCGGGCTTTAAGGACGCCTCGATGATGTACGTGTCCCGTCACGCCGAAGACCCGTCTGAGCATCGGCAGCTATACCAGTCGCTCGCGAATGCGCTGGCGTGGAGCCTGGGCGCCGCTGGGCTCGTATTGCTGGCAACCTTCACGATCGGCCCCTGGGTCATTCCGGAACTCTACGAGTATGGGGATCGGCTCCTCTTCATGATCCAGTGGATGGCCCTCGCCCTCCCGTTTATGGCGTTCGAGCGGGTGGTGATCGCCGCCACGCAGGGCCTCAAGATCATGAAGTACGAGTCGTTCATCAACGGGGGCGTCCGACCGGTACTGCTCCTCGTCGTCGCATCCCTGATGTGGCTGGTCGCCCCAAACATCTGGGGCCTGACGCTCACCTACGTCAGCACGCAGGGATTCATTGCCCTCCTGGCCCTGGGGGTCTATCAGCGCGAGTTGCGCTGGGGACCGCTGGTGCAGGCCTTTCGCACCTTTGAGCTCCAGCGCGAACTCCTGTCGTTTGCCCTCCCGCAGAACCTCAACCAGGCGTTCGAGCGCTTTCTGACGAACGTGGACGTGGTGATGCTGGGGATGTTTGGGGTGAGCGCACGCCTGACGGGATTCTACAGCGCGGGGGCGCAGGTCGTGCGCGAGCTGCGGCACATCAAGCTGGTCTTCTCTTCGGCCTACGCACCACACATCCCGCGCCTCTACCAATCCGGCAACCGGGCAGATCTGGGCCGCACCCTGGCCGTGACCTCCCGCTGGATCGCGAGCCTCGTCATTCCGGCCCTGCTGGGCCTCGCGGTCCTGCGCACGGACATCCTCCAACTGATCGAGCCAAGCTTTGGGGCCCGTGAGGCACTGTTCATGCTCTGGCTGCTGCCCATCCCCTACCTGCAGGGCAGCTTTGGGCTGGCGGGCAACGCGGTGGTGATGACCGGCAACTCGCACCTGAACCTCATGAACAGCGTGGTGACCGGCACCACGAACGTGCTACTGAACGTGTGGCTGATTCCGCTCCTCGGGACGGTGGGCGCCGCGGTGGCGTCGTCGGTGTCCAACCTCGTGAAGGCGATCATGGAGGTTGGGGAGATGAGACTGCTCCTCAAGATTCCGATTATTGCCCGGGTTCTCTACCCGCCGCACGCGGCCGGCGCCGTGTGCGCGATGGGTCTCGGGGCCGCCATGAGCAGCACGGCGTGGATGACCTCGGGACTGTGGACCCGTATCGGGCTCGCCGCCGGCAGTATGGTCGCCTTCGTGGGCGTGCTGTCTCTCCTCCAGGGCCACCTCCCTCGCATGCCAGCCCTCCTGCGGGACGACGATTCCCCCGAGGCGCCTGCCGATGAGGAGCCGACCGAGGATGCCCCCGCGTCGGTTGCCTCACGCGACGACTGACCCCACGGCAGAGCAGCTATCGCGGTGGCCCTTCGTCGAGCCGCTCCCGAATAAAGCGGAGGATGCGCTCGGCGCGACGCGGCCACGTGTTCTGCTCGATGGCCGCCCGGGCCGCCTGTCCGAGACGCTCACACTCGCCCGGGGCATCCAGGAGCGTGCGGAGGCGACGGATGGCAGCGCCGGGGGCGTCCGGGGGCACGAGCGCGGCGTTCTCGCCGTCGTGGAGCAGTTCCTGAAGGTCGGGCGAGGCGGGGGCTAAAATGGCGCGTCCGGCGGCCATGTACAGGAAGGTTTTCATGGGCAAGACCGTGTTGCCCACCTCCTTGAGCGGCTTCGTGGAGGGGGGAATGAGCAGCACGTTCGCGGCGTAGAGGTACGGCACCGTGTCGTCGAACGGCTGCCACGGCACGACGCGGACGTTGTCGAGGGGGGCGGCTTGCCGTTCCACTTCCCCCTCGCCCTCGGATCCCACGATGACGAACTGCACGTCGGGCAGGGCGCGGGCCATCTCGATCAGGAGGCCGAGGCCCTTTTCCATCGTCACACGCCCGGCGTAGGTGACGGTGGGACAATCAGGAAGGGCGCACTGTACCCGGGCCGTCGCCTGGGAGAGCCGCGGTTCGAGACGGTTCGGATCGTAGCCGTTGTGGGCCGTGAGGAGACGATCGGGGGCCACGCCCGCAGTCTCGTAGCTGGAACGGGCGAGGTCGGAGTGTAGCACGGCCCCGAGGAAGCGCGGGTGGCGCCCAATCCACCGAAAGACAGGCGCGCTCCACGGCTGCTGGCGGGGCCAGGGCCGGTAGGTCTCGTACACGATGGGACGCGTGCCCCCGAGGAGGGCGCCCAGCAGGATGGGGAGCGTGCGGGTATAGAGCACATCGGCCCGACGGGCGGCCGGGTGCCGCGGCCCCACGAGTCCCTGTGCCACCTTTTCGATGCCCCGGATGTTGGGATACACGCTCCGCACCGCCGCCACCTCGAACGTGGACGCGATCTGGTAGTAGTCGGCAATGGCGTCTCGGCCCGGCTCCGGCGTGAGCCAGTGCTCGGGCTTCACGAGCGTTACCTCGGCCCCCGCCTCGCCAAACCCGCCCACCATCGACATCATCTGCTCCGTATCCGTGGCCGTCTGTGGGAGCAGCTGATCGGTAATGTAGGCGATGTGCATGGGCGGGAGGCCAGGTTTGAGGTCGCGCGCCGATTCCGTGTCCCCTGCCCCACGTGCCCAACTTCTTTTCTCATTCGTGGGGCCCAGATTTTACCTCCTTCCGTTCTACCGGCCGGGGGCGGACCCGTTCGGCGGCGAGGCGCGCCCACACCCGCTCGGCAAAGGCGTTGATGTGGGGCTTCTGGTGGAGCCAGCCGAAGTGGAGGGCGTAGGGTGTTACTTCCATGTATTCCCCCAGGCTCGGCAGCCACTCGGCGGCCCCGAGCAGGGCGTCGCGGAGTGTGTCGTTCGCGAGGCCGCGCAGTCGGTAGATGAGGGCGTGGGTGTAGAGGCGGTAGGAAACCTGCCGAAACCCCGAGTCGTGCTGGGTCAGGCTGTCGATGTAGTCGAGCTGGGGGCTGTTGCGGCCCTGCAGCCAGGGAAACACGTGCAGGTTGAGCTCGCTCATGGCCAGCGCTAGGCTCCACTCGCACGTTTCCTCACTGCGTCCATCCTCCCGCCGGGCTTGAAAGTGCGTCTCCTCCGCGCGGTCGAAGAAGGCCGACGCGGCGTGATCTACAGTGCGGGTGCACGCTCCGTCCTGGGCGTAGATCATACCGGCCTGCACACGGGGGAGGTGGCTAACGCCCATCTGCCGGAGAGTGCGCCGGCGGCGGCCTAGCAGCACGTCCCACACCATCCCGAGGCTTTTGCGTCCCCCAAAGGCGTGGTCGGCGTTCTGCGTGCCCGTGACGGTGAAGGGAAAGGCGGAAAATTGCGTCCAGAGCGGGTCCGGGTCGCGGCACCACAGCATGTCGGTGTCCACAAACAGCGTTCGGTCAAACGCCTTAAACTGGTGGAGGTGGTGCTTGAATCCAACGATGGACCGGTGCTCGGGCGGAAGGTCACCGAGAATGTCGAACTGGTCGTCTAGCCCCCGCCGCTCCAGCAGGGCGCGGTGGTGCTCCGGACAAAACAAGGCCACGGGTCGGCTCTGGTCGTACCGCCGAAGTGTGTGGACGGACGCGACGGCGTACTTCACGTACCGGTCGGGGCCGTAGCTGTGAAGAACGTATCCTTCGCGGGGGGTACTCATGGAGGCCGGGGCCAGATTCCTCAGTTCGCTGTCCCCTTCACGCCGAACGCCCGCCGATTGGTTCGCCATCAGGTCCGTTGCACTGGCCCACGCTGGAACATCGCTCTCGGACCTCGTTAGCCCCAAGCGTCGCCGCGCTCCTTCCATCCGGCCCCTCCCCGATGCGACTGCTGTTCGTCACCCAGGACTTCCCCCCCGACCGTGGGGGCATTCAAACCTACTCGTGGGCGATGGCGCAGCGGCTGGCGCGGCGGACGGAGGCCCTGGAAGTGATTGCGCCCCGTCATCCGGAGGCCGCGTCGGTGGACTCGCAGGCCTCTTTCCCGATTACCCGGCTGCCGGGACGTCCGCCCCTTCTTCCCTTCTCCCTCCTGCCCCTGCTTCCATTCCGGGCGCGATCGTTGAAGGCCGACGTGGCCTTCCACGCACAGTGGCAAACGGTGGGCGCATCGGTCCTGTCGCGGGCAGTGTTCGGGTGGCCGTACCGCATCGTGTGTGCGGCCCATGGTCGTGAGCTGTTGCTCAACCCGGCTCCTCCGGCCTCAGGCCTTGACACGGAGTACGACCGTCTTCGACAATTCCTGCTCCAGCAGGTCGATACGTTCCTTCCCGTAAGCCAATACACGGCCGACCTGCTGCGGGACCGGGCCATTCCGGACCACCGGATCCACGTCGTGCCGAATGGTACCGATCCGGAACGCTTCCAGCCCCGCGACGGAACCTCGCTCCGGCGGCACTTCGGGCTCTCCGACCGCCCCCTCCTGTTTACGGCCAGCCGCCTCGTCCCCCGGAAAGGCATCGATACGGTGTTGCGGGGCCTCCCGACCATTGCCGATCAGTGCCCCGAGGTGGCGTACATGGTGGCGGGCACAGGGCCGGATCGGGATCGGCTGGAGGCCCTCGCCAAGGACCTGGGGATCCGCGACCGCGTCCAGTTTGTGGGGGATGTCGACCGCAACCGCCTGCCACTCTTCTACAGCGCCGCCGACCTTTTCGTGATGCCGGCCCGCGAAGACCCGCCGGACGTGGAGGGCTTCGGGCTCGTATTTCTGGAAGCCAATGCCTGCGGGACCCCCGTCCTCGGAACTCGTACCGGGGGCATTCCGGACGCGATTCAGGACGGTGAGACGGGCCTCCTCGTCCCCCCTAATGCCCCACATGCCGTCGCCGCCGCCGCGATTCGTGTACTTACGGACCCTGACCGTGCCGCAACACTGGGCCGCCAGGGCCGCCGTCGCGTCGTCGACGAGGCTCGCTGGAACCATGCCGCCGACCGCGTTCACACGCTCCTGGCCCACGAAACCGCCAGCTGACGAAAGACGGGGCGACCGGGAAGCCCGCATCGGCCGGATGTTCGCTCCATGCTCGGGACCCCGACGCTGATCATTGCCCCCTCGGCTACAGTCCCGCGTAGACGTTCCGATTCCGTTTCTCCATGAAGCAGTGGCGTTCCGACCTTTTTGCGACCGTCCGCGGGGGATGGGCCCGGATTCGGGACAGCGCGGTGGGGACGCGCATCCTCGCGGGGCTCCGTTGGGGCTTCGTGGCCGGCATTCTTGCGTACCTCGCATACCAGCTCACCGGCATCGGCTGGGCACGGGTGTGGCAGTCCCTCCCCACCACGCCCTGGTTCTACGTCCTGCTGCTGCTGATGTACGCCACCCTCCCAGGGACGGAGATGGTGCTCTACGGGACGGCCTGGAACGGAAGTGCCTGGGCCCTTCTTCCCGCCCTACTCCGCAAGCGCGTGCTCAACAACGACGTGCTCGGCTACTCGGGAGAGGCGTACTTCGCCCTTTGGACCCAACGGCACACGAATCTTGGCTACCGTCAGGTCGTCGCTACCATCAAGGACACCACCATCCTCTCCTCGGTCGCGTCCACCAGCGTGGCCTTTCTACTGCTGGCGATTTTCTTCCTGAGTGGCCAGCTCGGCCTTCTCACACAGTATCTCCCCGGCAACGCCTCGCTCCTCGCCGCCGGGATGGCCCTCGTGATTCTGGTCGTGAGCGTCGGGATCAACTTTCGTCGCACCATTTTTTCGCTGCCTCCTTCCCTCCTGGGACTCATCGGGGCGGGGCACATCACCCGCTTCGTTCTCAACAACGGGCTCCAGGTGACGCAGTGGGCCGTGGTGATTCCCGGGGTCTCGGTGGAACACTGGATCACGCTGCTTGCGCTCCACATCGTTATCAACCAGGTGCCGCTGGTACCGTCGCGCGGCCTGGTGTTCATGAGTGCGGGCGTCGGGCTCTCGGGGGCCCTCCAGATTCCGGAGGCGCCACTGGCGAGCATGCTCCTGGCACAGGCGCTCCTGGACCGGGGCCTCAACCTGCTGACCTACGCCGGCACATCGGCCCTCGACGCGGCGATGGTCGACGACCGGGAGGCGCTGGAGAACTTGTCGCTGCCCGACGAGAGGACGTAGGGGCGTGGTAGACGATGCCCAGCCGGAGCGTCGTGCCCCGGCGCGACCATCTGCGGATAGTGGTCCGCGGTCATCACGCCGGGCCTCGAGGGGCCAGAGTCAGCCGCTGGATTGGTTCGTCCCCATTACCTCCGCCCGCTTCTTGCGGAGGCTCTTCATCAGGGTTTCGAAACCGCGCTGACGCACGACGGTCTGGAAGGAGCGGGCGTAACCCTCCGCCGTGCTCACCCCGTCTACGATGATGTCTTCCGCGCGCCATTCCCCATCGCGACGCTCCAGCACATATTCCACAGGGGTCGTGCGGCCCTTATACTTGGTTCGGGTGCGCACGAAAGCACTGTCGTCGTGTACCTCGATTTGGTCGTAGGTGACCTTTGAGTTGTACACTCCGAGGTCGCTCATGGACTGGGCCCGTACCACGTCCTGGAAGACCGAGACGAATTCACGCTGCTGCTCTTCCTCCAGGTCCTCCCAGTGCGTCCCGAGGGCCCGCTGGCCCATCACCTCAAAGTCGATGACCCCATTGATCAGCTCCTTGAGCTGGGTCCGCTGCTCGGTGGTGTAGTCGTCCGTGCCACTCAGAATGTCCTTGATTTGCTGGTCCCTCCCCTCTAGCATTTCCCGAATCTCGGCGGCTGTGGCGCTTTCGCCCTGGGCCCACGCGGGAGACGGGCCCCCGATGAGCAGAAGCGAGGCAAGCAGTCCGGCGACAATCAAGCGGAGACGCGTCATGGGGAGAGGGTAGATGATGATCGGGAACGCGTGACGAGTGGATGTCCTGAGGCGCAAAGGCCCCGTTCGGGGCCGCCCGCCGCAGCGCGCACCCCGCAAACACGCACGTCGCGGTACGCACTACGGATTTGTCTCAAGAAGTGTACCGTTCCGAGCGCGGTCGGGAAGCGTACCGGTGGCTTCCAGCAGATTCAGAACGGCCACGTTGTAGCGCTTCACCGCCTCGAGGTACCGGGCCTGAGCCTCCAAATCGGCCCGCACCGCCTTCACGAGATCCTCCGTGTCGCCCAAGTCAAGGTCGAAGTTCACCTGTTCGGTGCGCAGCCACTCGCCAGAAATGGTCGTGGAGCGATCGCGCGACTCGACATCGGCGGTGGCGGTGAGGAGCGAGCGGTAGGCCTGCTCCACCTCGAAGCGCACGAGTTGCCGTGCGGCAGTGCGCTGGTGCTTCACGGCGCTGAGTTCGGCCTGGGCCTGGTCCACCCGGGCGCTCGTCTGGCCAAAGTTGAGGTTCTGCTGGATGCCGATGCCGGTGCGCGTGCCCGTGCCCATGAAGGAGTCGCCCACGAAGGCATTGTCGGGGTTGGGCCGCTCCGGAAGCGTAATGCTCTGGGACAGGCTGGCCTGCACGCCGATCTTGGGGTAGTAATCGGACCGGGCCACGTCCACCAGCGCCTCCCGGGCCTTTACGCCTGCCTCGGCCTGGTCGATCTCCGGACGGTTCTGGAGGGCCCGCCGGACGTAGTAGTCGAGCGAGTCGGGGTGGATGGAGAATGAGATGGGCTGAAGCTCGCTCGCCGCCGGCGCGACCGTCGTTCCCTCCGGCAGAAACAGCTGGCGCTGCAGGGCCGACCGGGCCGTGGCCTGCTGCTGATCGATCTCAACGATCCGACGCTTCACTTCCTCCTCCGTCAATCGCGTCTGGAACAGATCGGCCTGGCTGACGCCCTCATCCCCTTCGTCTAGCAGGCGGTTGATTTCGCGCTGGGCCCGGTCCACCACCTCCTGCGTGCGATCGGCCAGCCGGTCAAGGGCCTCCGTGAGCAGGAGGTTGTAGTAGGTCTCGCCGGCGCGGGCGGTCACCTCCAGCGCCTTCCGGTCCACATCGGCCGCCTCCACGTCCACCCCGTGCCGCGCCGCCCGGATGCTGCCGGACAGCTCGCCCCCAGTCCAGATCGGCTGTTGCACCGCAATTCCAAACCGCGCGAAGGGGCGGAGCGCCCCGATGGACCAGTCATTCTCCACGTTCGGATTCAAGTACAGCTCGTTGTCCGGCCGCGTATTGTCCGCTGGAATATCCAGGCCCGGCGCAAAGGACGACGCAACGTCGAGCGACACGTCGGTGAGGAAGCGGTTGGCGCGGGCCTCCTCGCTGCGCGCCGTGGCAAACCGACGCTCGGCCTGGCGCTGGTCGACCTCTGGACTGGCCTCCAGCGTCCGGACGAGGGCCTCCGTAAGGGACACCTCCATCGTATCTTGCGGGGGCGTATCGGGAGCCTGCGCACGCACGGGGCCTCCCAACACAGAGGCGACTCCAAGGAGGACGGCCGCGAGGGGCCCTGCGAGACTGAGACGCTTCATGTGGTCACTGTACGAACTGCGAGCGAGGGCTATGGATGCGCGGCGCAGCAGTGCCTACGCAGCGACAATGGGGCCGCCCGGTCCTCCCTGAAGGTAACGCCACGAGTCCTCCCGGCACACGCCGCTCGGCGTGGCGTAGGAACGGTCCCTACTCACTACGTGCCCATTTCTTTCCGCCCGCCATGTCTTCAAGCGATCGTCCACGCCCGCTCGGGGACATCCTGAGGGAAGTGATCGACGACCTCGGGGTACAGACGGAAATCGACGAGGCCCGCGTGATCGAGACGTGGGCGGTGGTGGCCGGTGCCAAGATCAACGAGGTCACCGAGTCGGCCTGGATGGACGGCTCGACGCTCTACGTGAAGATCACTTCCGCCGCCTGGCGTCAGGAACTCCACATGAACCGGCGCAAGTGGCGTGAGCGACTCAACGGCGAGTTCGACTCAGAGATCGTCGACGAGATCGTCTTCCGCTGAGGCGCGCCGGGGAACGGGGCGAGGACACTGGCCGCGCCCTCAACGCCCTATTCCTCGTAGGCCCGAAGGGCAAGGGACGTATTGTGTCCCCCAAAGCCGAAGGCGTTGGAGAGCGCAAGCGTCACCGAACGCTCTTCAGCCTCGTTGAACGTGTAGTCGAGGTCGCAGTCCGGATCGGCCTCTTCGTAGTTGATTGTGGGCGGCACCACGTCGTGCCGCAGGGCCTGAATGGTGGCGATGGCCTCAATGGCGCCTGCGGCCCCGAGCAGGTGCCCCGTCATGCTCTTCGTGGACGACACGTTGAGCTCGTGGGCATGATCGCCAAAGACCTTCTTGAGCGCCTTCGTCTCGGCCTTGTCGCCGAGAGGGGTGGAGGTGCCGTGGGCATTGATGTAATCCACGTCAGTCGGCTCGATCTCCGCGTTGTCGAGCACGCGGTTGAGGGCGAGGCATACGCCGCCGCCTTCAGGGTCGGGGGCCGTGAGGTGGTGGGCGTCGGCCGACATGCCGATCCCTACAATCTCGGCGTAGATGTCGGCCCCGCGGGCCTTGGCCCGCTCCAGACTCTCGACGAAGAGGGCCCCGGCGCCTTCGCCCATCACGAAGCCGTCCCGCTTCGCATCGAAGGGGCGGGAGGCACGGGCCGGGTCGTCATTTCGTGTGGACAGGGCCCGCATGCTCGCGAAGCCCGCAATTCCGAGCCGCGTCACGCAGGCGTCGGTGCCCCCGCAAAGGGCCGCCTCCATGTCGCCCTCGCGGATCATTCGGTAGGCATCACCGATGTTGTGGTTGCCCGTGGCGCAGGCCGAGACCATTGCGTGGTTGGGCCCGCGAAAGCCGTGGGCCATCGCAATTTGCCCGGCCGCAATGTCGGGGATGAGCATGGGGATAAAGAAGGGCGACGTGCGCTTCTCGCCCCCCTCGATGAACTCCTCTGTCTGGTCCCGAAAGGTTTGAATCCCCCCAATGCCGGTGCCGTAGATAACTCCGATGCGGTCTTTCTCGTCCTGCGGCATGGAGGCCGGGGCGAGCCCCGCATCCTCCACGGCTTGCTCCGCCGTGACGAGAGCGTACTGGCTGAAGGGATCGACGCGCCGGGCCTGTTTGGCGTCGAGGTAGTCCTCCGGATCAAATCCGTCGAGCTCACAGGCAAAGGTGACGCGGAGCCCCTCCGGGTCGAACGACTCAATGGTGGCGGCCCCGCTCTGCCCTTCTACGAGCCCGTCCCAGTACGCGTCCACTGAGAGGCCGAGGGGTGTAACGGCCCCCATGCCCGTAACGACAACCCGACGTCCCGTGCGTGCCATACTTCTTGTTGAATTCGCCTCCGTAACTGTGTATGCGCTCGCCCCGCCCGGCCGCGAGACCGGACGAGAATCGACAAGAACGCCCGACACGCCCCCAAGCATCGGCCGAGGAATGCTCCTCGACCGGGGCTTGCACGGAACGCGGGGCCTATGGGACTACGCCTTCTCTTCGAGGTACCCGATTGCGTCGCCCACTGTGGCAATCTCTTCGGCCTCCTCGTCGGGGATCGTCAGGTCGAATTCTTTCTCGAACTCCATGATGAGCTCAACGGTGTCGAGCGAGTCGGCACCTAGGTCATTCGTAAACGAGGCCTCCGGCGTCACGTCGGCTTCGTCGACGCCCAGTTTGTCGACAATGATCGACTTGACGGTGTCTTCGATATCGCTGGCCATGGGTTGGCGGTGTCGTTAATGAAAGTCATACAGGTGAGTGAATGCTCGGTGCCAGCCCCGCCCACGAAGGGCAAGCGATAAGACAAGCGTCCGGGGCTCTGCGTGTGAGCGCGCAGGAGCCGGACGCGGAGAGAGGGCTCGCCGGGACGGGGGTGTACAGCCGTGCAAAACTACAACGGGGGCCGTGGAGAAGCAACGCCCCCCCTCCGTTTGATGCAAGCTTCGCACTCACACGCGCCCTCACGGGGGCGCTGGGCGTGTTCTTTACAAAGTAGCGTTGGCAATCACCGGCCCGCTGCTTATGTTATCGATCCTTTGCGCAAAATTTTTCCCGGTGTTCTCCTTCTCTTTCTGCCCCCCGCGTCCTTCCGGGAGAGCGGGTCTTTTTCAATACGGATCAGACTGCATCCATGGCGTACCGCTTTACCTCCGAGTCGGTCTCGGAAGGCCACCCCGACAAGATCGCGGATCAGATTTCTGATGCGATCCTCGACGCCCACCTGGCCGAAGACCCTCAGAGCCGGGTGGCCGTCGAAACGCTCGTCACGTCTGGGCTCGTCGTGCTGAGTGGCGAGATCACTTCGAAGGCCACCGTGGAGCCCCGCGAAATTGCCCGTGACGTGATTCGCGACATCGGCTACACCGATCCCCGCATTCGGTTCGACGCTGACTCGTGTGGGGTAATTAGCAGCCTCCACGAACAGAGCGGCGACATCAGCCAGGGCGTAGACGGGGGTGAGGAACAGGGGGCTGGGGACCAGGGCCTCATGTTTGGCTATGCGTGTCGGGAGACTTCGGAGCTCATGCCGATGGCCATCACGTT
The DNA here is from genome assembly GCA_913055845.1 of uncultured Bacteroidota bacterium. Classification (GTDB taxonomy): domain Bacteria; phylum Bacteroidota; class Rhodothermia; order Rhodothermales; family Salinibacteraceae; genus Salinibacter. Next base: position 28,891 of record CAJXKO010000015.1, read on the forward strand.
TTCCCACCGGCTCGTGCAGGAACTGGCCCACATCCGCAAGGACACGGACAAGATGCCGTACCTACGTCCCGACTCGAAGAGCCAGGTCACGATTGAGTACGAGGAGGACGGCGTGACGCCACGCCGCGTACACACCATCGTCGTGTCCACCCAACACGATGAGGGCGTGCCGCAGAAGAAAATTCGGCGGGACGTGCGCGATATCCTGCTCCCCCGCGCCCTTCCCACCGAGCTTCTCGACGACGAGCTCATCCTCCACGTTAATCCCACGGGCCGCTTCGTGACCGGCGGGCCCCACGGGGACACGGGCCTCACGGGCCGCAAGATCATCGTGGACACGTACGGCGGGAAAGGGGCACACGGCGGCGGTGCCTTCAGCGGCAAGGACCCCTCGAAGGTGGACCGGAGCGCCACCTACGCCGCACGCCACGTGGCGAAGAACCTGGTGGCGGCCGAGCTCTGTGACGAAGCCCTCGTGCAAATTGCCTATGCCATTGGGGTCTCCGAACCGGTCTCGATCGACGTATCGACGAACGGCACCGGGATCATGCCCGACGCGGCCCTCTGCGAGATGGTGCGTGAGCACTTCGACCTTTCCCCTTCCGCCATCATCGACCGGCTGGATCTGCTGAAGCCACGCTACCAGAAAACTGCCGCGTACGGCCACTTTGGGCGCCCCACCTTTCCGTGGGAGGAGCTCACCCACGTTGAGGCCCTCAAGCGCGACGCCGCCGAGACGGCGTCGTAACCCTTCCGTTCGCCTCGCTGTGCCCTCGTCGCCCCCCACCGGCGGCGAGGGTTTTTGATTGGGGGAGGGTCTTGGCGCTGGAACCGGGCAAAACGCCCCGAAAACAGCCTTCACATTTTCTTCGCCCCCCGTCCCTGTAACCCTCGCCGGGGCCACTCGTCCACTGCTCGCATTTTTCGCCTTCCCCTACTTGGGTGGCCCAGGCGGGTACACCTGTTTGCCCTGTCGTGGGTCGTCCGCAGGACGGGCTTTCCCCTGAGCACTTCCAATCACAAAGCAGGCCCTATTGCGATGAGACGCCTTCCCTTCCTTCTCCTCTCTGCCGCCGTGGCTCTTGGGCTTTTCGCCGTGGGCTGTGACTCGACCGACTCGATGCGCACGACGGAAAGCGGCACCCTCGCGCTGAGCATGAGCGACGCATCTACGAGCGAAAGCCTCCGCACGCTCGCCCCTTCGCCGAGCGCCCGGGACAGCATCTCGGCAGCCACGGTGACCATCACCGAGCTCTCGGTCGTGCCCGTCGAGGATACCAGCGACGGCGATTCTACCGAGACGGGAATTCCCGTCCTGCGCGACAAGAACTTTGAGGTCGACCTCATCGACCTGCAGACGGGACTCGACACGACGCTGGCCGACACCGAGATTCCGACCGGCGAGTACAGCCAAATTCGCTTGATCACAAACGAGCAGGCCAATGTGGCCTTCGACGACGGATCGGAGGACGACGTCATGATCGCGAGCGGCCAGCAGAGCGGCCTGAAGGTAAACTTTGAACCGTTCACGATCGAGTCCGCCGACGACCGGGCCGATGTAACGCTCAACTGGAACGTCCAGGAGTCCCTGAAGGGCAACCCGCAGGGAACTCTCGTAATTACGCCGGTCATCGACGCGTCCGTCAGCGTAGCCACTGCCGGGAACTGACGGCGGATCGCTGCTCTGTCCCTCGGGGCGTACCGCTCTCTCCGGGCGGCCCGCCGGTGCTCGGCGGCCGCCGGGGAGACGCCCCGATTCCCGAGCCGCGCTGTCGATTCAGGCAGGATCACGTCCGGTAAGACGAGCGAAAAACCCGTCGCTCATTCCGGACGTGGCATGAATCCTGCCGTCTTCTGGGATACACGACTGACGATCCCGGTCGACCGACAACGCGCCCCTGTCTCGTCGCCCGTCCCCCCTCACATATGCCGTACGACGCGCCTGACGGCACGTATGCCCGCCGTACACAGAGCGGATCCCAGGACGCTTTCGAGGTCCTGGTGGAACGATACGAAGGCATGGTGTTCGATCTCACACACCAGTATGCCGACCAGTCGGCGACCGCCGAAGACTTGGCCCAGGATATCTTCCTTACGGCGTACCGCCGGATCGAAGACCTTCGCGATCCTGACCAATTTGCATCGTGGCTCTATGGCATTGCCCTCAATCGGTGTCGGGACTACGCCAAGAACGTGCGGCGCGACACCTATCCGTTTAGCCACACCGACCGCGAGGACGGCACCGTAACGGATGCCCACACAGTGACGCAGGACGACCAGCTCGCGGCCGACGAGCAAGGAGCGCGACTATGGAACGCCCTCGATGAGTTGTCGCCGACCTACGCTACCCCGTTTTTGTTGAAATACAGGAACGGGCTCACGTACAAGGCCATGTCGAAGCGACTCGACGTGTCGGTGAGCGCCTTGAAAGTCCGCGTGCACCGTGCCCGCAAGAAACTCCGAACTTTGCTGGAGCCCGACCATGAGCACGCCTGACCCCGATACCATTGTCCGCCGGTTCATCGACGGGGATCTGTCCGACGATGAGGTGCGAGCGGCCCTGCACCGCATCGCCGACGACCCGGAAGCACGAGCCCTGCTTCAGTTTGAAGTGCAGATGACGCAGGACCTCGCCGCCTCGGGAGCCCCCGATCCATCGCCCGGGTTCGCGGCTCAAACGGTCGAGAGGCTGAGGGAAGCGGACGCCACGAACACTGCCTCGTCTCTCCAAGATCGTCTTCGTGGGTGGTGGGCCACACTCACACAACCGATTGTCACTGTGCCGGTCCGGCCCGCCTATACACTGGCTGTGCTCGCGCTTGTAGCCGCGGTAGCCTCCGTCGCTTGGCCCTCGGGATCGCCTGTCCCCGTCGCCTCAGCGCCCGAGCGCACAGCAACGCCGACACAGCCAGCCACCACTGCACCGAATGCGCCGTCCCAGAGGGTCTGGACGCGGTTCGTATACACGGACGACGACGCGGACTCGGTCGCTGTGGCGGGCGACTTCAGCCAGTGGCAGCCTGTCGCCCTCTCGCCTCGTACCGTGAACGGCAAGACCGTGTGGACGGGCCTCGTTCCCGTCTCCCGCGGCGAGCACGAGTATCAGTTCGTGATCGACGGCGAGAAATGGGTCACCGACCCCCTCGCCCCAGTGACCGAAGACGACGGGTTCGGCGCGAAAAATGCGGTCCTGAAGCTCTAACACGCTCGGGCCTGGCTCCAGACCTGTTGCCTTCACCACCTTCCCCTCCCCCATGCGGCGGCTCCTTCTCAGTCTGTGGCTCGTCGTCGGGCTTCTGTCAAGCCCCGCGACCGCACAGCAGTGGACGGGTACCGCGGCCCTCACCGTTACGGGCGGCCATCAAACCAACGCCTACCTCGACCCTGTGCTTCGCTCCTGGGATCCCTTTTCTGATCCGATCTTTGCGGCCGTGATGCCACGGGTCGGCCTCGTGCGTAGTGCGCGGCGGAGCCGCCTCGCCGTCACGGCCCGGACCCGCCTGTATCCGCGTCGCCCCGACGCGCCGCAGCTTACCCAGGGCTACGCTTGGTACCAGTATCGCCTGTCGCCCTCGTGGGCCGTGGGCGGCCTGGGCGGCGGCACGCGAGATCGCTTCGCGTCGCCGCGCGACCGCTGGTGGGCACTGCCCTCTGTGGAGTGGTCGCCGACCTCCGCCTCCACCCTCACCCTCCGCGGCGGTGTCACGCGGCGCTACCTCTCTCGGACTCCGGAGCGCACTGCCCGCCAGACCAGTGCCCTCGTGACCCTGAATGGGGGCGCGTGGCTGACGGATCGAGTGCGCACGGAGGGCCGGGTGTACTGGAGCACCGGGGCCACGAGCACGTCCAACGCGGAGTTCGGCGGCACCGGTGTGTCGGTGCAGGGCACGTACTGGCCCACGGATCAGTGGGCAATCGAGGCCGAGGCGGCCGTCGAGCAACTCCGGTACGGCCCGCCCTCCTCGACCGCCCGGGACCACATCGGGCGCGCTCGTCTCAAGGCCCGGTGGCACCTCCATCCCTCGGTGACACTTTTCGCGCAGACACAGGCGTCGGGCGCCCGCCTCGCCGAAACCGACGGGGCCGCCCCCGATGTGCACGCGTCGGTCGGGCTTCGCCTCCAGACACAGCGCGTCTTCGGCGGCGCAGTCTCCCCCCCGTCTCGACGCGTCTGCACCACGGTCGAAGAGGGTATTCGCGTGCGCATCTCCTACGACGGACCGGGCACCCCACACGTGACCGGCGATTTCAATGGCTGGTCCCTTCCCGGCGTCCCCCTTACCCCGACCGACGACGGCACCTGGACGACGACACTTCCCCTCGAGTCCGGCAGCTACGCATATCGGATCCGCATTGTCGACGGGTCCAAACGCCGCTGGCTCGACCTCCCCTCGTATGCCCAGACCGCCGACGATGCCTTTGGCGGCACGAATGGCGTGTGCACAGCCCAGCAAGTCCCATGATCTGTTTTCAATCGCTCATTCGGATGCCCCGCCGTTCTGGCCTCTGGCTTGGAACGGCCCTCGCGCTCGTTCTCCTCGGCACGAGCAGTCCGCACACGGCGGCCGGGCAAGCAGCCGAGGTGCAGACCCTCCTCGAACGAGGCCGCGCGGCGGGGGTCGACGCCGGGCAGATGCAACTCATCGCCAAGCGGGCCCGCCGGGTAGGACTATCCCCGAAGGCTACGGCCTCACTCCTGCGGCCGACCATCGCGCTCGCCGAACAGGACCTCCCGACGGCTCCTCTCCTCTCGAAGACCCTGGAGGGCCTGGCCAAGCGAGTTCCCGCTGCCCGCATGACGCCCGTCCTTCGGGAATACCGGACGCACACGGAGCGGGCGGGGAAATTCGTGCGGCAGTGGACCCGGCGGTCCGACGTACAGAAACTGCTCGGGTCCTCGGAGACTTCCTCAGGCAGCTCAACATTCCCGACGCAACTGGTGATGGCCGTTGCGGAAGCCCAGCAACAAGACCTCCCCGCAAAGGACATCAGGGCGTTCTTGAATGGCCTCCCGAGTGACGTCAAGAACCACCCGGTGTCGACTGACCAGGTAGCTGCCGCCGTCGGGGTGCTGCCCGACCTGTCCGGGAACGGCTCTCCGGCGGGCGCCGCACGAGAACTAATGACCTCGGCGCTGAGCGCCGGCTACAGCCCCGAGTCACTTCGTCAACTGCCCTCGGCACTCCAGAGTGCGCACCAGAAAAGCAAGCGACCGGTCGGGACGCTGGCCAGTGGGGCAGCCCAGACCATCGCCCGCGGCACGCCGGCGGCCACGGTGCTACAGAGCCTCTTTCAGGGCCGCCTTCCGGGCGGAGCCCCCCCTTCGAGGACGGGCCCTTCCGGCAGCGCGCCCGGCCCGGGGAAGACGCCCCCCGCCGATCCGCCCGGTAAGGGCCCACCGGACGATCCACCCGGAAGCGGAGGACCGCCGGACGACCCAGACGGTGGATCTTCGTAGGGCCTAGCAAGCCTCTTGGATGCACCTCATTCTACTTTCTACTCGTCCCCAAAAATCCGGACAGTCATCTCGCCGTCGGCGCCAACGCGTGCCCGAAACATCCCCTGTGTGCTGAAAGGCGTGGCCATATTGCCCTCCCGGTCGAGCACAATGACACCCCCTACTCCGCCGAGCTCTTCGATTTCGTCGATCGTAGCCTGGGCCGCGTCGCTTAGTGACATGTCCCCGAACCGCACGCGCGACGCGATGCTGTGCGCCGCCACGCCGCGGATGAAGAACTCGCCTTGCCCCGTGGCCGAGACTGCGCACGACCGATTTGAGGCGTAGGTCCCGGCCCCGATGATTGGAGAGTCCCCTACCCGGCCGAACTCCTTATTCGAAATGCCACCAGTAGACGTGCCCGCCGCCAGATTACCGTCCACGTCGAGCGCCACGGCCCCGACGGTGCCAAACTTTTCGTCTGGCGCCGAGGGGGGATCCGCCGCCTCCCTTCCGTCGCCGGAGCGACGCGCCTCGGTAATAAAGTAGTCGTTCTCGACAAGCTCGAGGCCCTGCTGCCGAGCAAACGCCTCCGCCCCATCTTGGGCGAACATCACGTGGTAGGACTCCTCCATGATGGTGCGGGCCAGCCGGATCGGGTGCTTGACCGTCTTCACGCCGGTCAGAGCACCGGCATTGCGCGTCTTCCCGTCCATGATGGCGGCGTCTAGCTCCACCGTGTTCTCGCTCGTGAGCACCGCCCCGCGCCCAGCGTTAAAGAGCGTGTCGCTTTCCATGGTCGTAATGGCGGCCTGCACGGCCTCCAGCGCACTCCCCCCATTCTGTAGAACGGCGTTTCCTTCCTTCAGCGCCGTGCGCAGCGCCTCGCGGTACGCAGTCTCTCGCTCGTCGCTCATCTCGTCGGCACTAATCGACCCGGCGCCCCCGTGGATGAGGAGGGCCGGATCTGAGGCGGTGTGGGCCTGTCCCTGGGCCGTAACAGGCACCAGGCACAGCCAACCAAGGAGCAGGACACAAGCAGGAAGCAGACCGTGAACTCGGGAGGGCAGATCGTACAGCATTCTGGACAGGAGGGGGGTGAGGCAACTGTGATTGGACGCGTCTCACAATTAGAGAAACAGACCGAAGAATCGCCACCCTGCCATACGCCCCGCCGAAACGGCGGAGCGCCCCCGTCTGCCCCTCAATCTCCTGCCGCTGTGTCACATCTTTCGGTTCCTTCACATATTCTTAGGGGCTCCTTTCCAAAAAACCCCGGCCTGGACCACATTTTGCTACACAATAATAGCGAAGCATCGCGCGTTTGGGAACATGCAATCACGTATCTGATTTGTGGCATTTTCCACTTGCGACTTAGTGGAATGCTTCACACATTGTAACCTGCAGAACGGTACACCCCCGACGCTCGGCACCCCAGCACACAGAGTCATTCCACGCATATATGGCGAAGGACAAGGCAGAAGTCGTCACCAAAAAAACAACCTCGAAGGATAAGAACGCCTTCAACCAGCACGACGCCCTGCAGGAAATGAGCGACGAGGACCTGATGTCGCAGTTTCAGGCCGGGACGGTCGAGGCGTTTAACATCCTCGTGGAGCGGTACTCCGATCGCTTGATGCAGTACCTCTACCGCTTCCTGGGCGATAAGAAGCGGTGTGAGGACCTGCTCCAAGAAACGTTCCTGCGGGTCCACCGCAACCGTCACTCCTACCGCCGGATCGCAAAGTTCTCGACGTGGCTCTACACCATCGCCGGGAACCTCGCGCGCTCCGAGTATCGGAAGCGGAAGCGGCGACGGATGCAGTCGATCCAGTCCGTTAACCGCGACAATGAGGAGTACGAGATGGAGATTCCGGACGAATCGTTCTCGCCGGACAAGCACGCGGAGAGTACCATCCAGGATCACTACATTCAGGAGGCCATGAATGAGATTCCTCCGGCCTTCCGCGAGGTGGTGGTGCTCCGCGACATCCAGCAGCTTGCGTACGACGAGATTGCGGAGATTACGGGCCTGCCCATGGGTACGGTCAAGAGTCGAATCAATCGCGGCCGCACCAAGCTGCAGGCGCTGCTCCAGGACGTGTACCCGTTCCAGGAGGAAGATTAACGCTGCCCGTCGTCTCCGTGCGAGGCGCTCGGTCCCTCAACATTGCCCCGCGCCGGATCCCTTCGGGGGTCCGGCGTTTTTTGTTTGGGCACACGTTTCTTCTTGCACGCCCCGGCTTTTCTCTCGCCATGAACGTCCCCGATCCCAATCGCATTCAGGTCGACACGGACGCGCAGACCCTGACCGTAGTGTGGACCGATGGGCATGAGTCGATCTTCCCCCTTGCCCCACTCCGGGCGGCCTGTCCGTGTGCGGAGTGCCAGGGCGACGCGGTGGAGCACATCGCCCCCCCGGGTCCGAACGACGGGACGGCCGAGGTAGAGTGGACCGACCTACATATTGAGCCGGCCGGCAGCGTAGGCATCCGCATCACGTGGGACGACGGGCACAATGCCGGCATCTTTCGCTGGGACCGCCTCCGCCGCCTCCAGCCCCCCGCATCCACCCACACTTGATGTGACGTCCCCCATAAATGGAATAGGGACGGCCAACGGGCCGCCCCTACCTCCCTGATCGGTCCTCGCTAAGAACTTCCGCGCAGGTACGGCGCGGCAGGCTCGCGGATCGACCACTCACAGAGAAGATACGCGAAGTCTTGAGCGCCTGTTCGGAGACTCAGGGAACCCGGCTCCGAAGCTCATTCGTCGTCCTCCTCCTGCGACCCGTCGTCGGTGCCCTGCAAGATGTCTTCGACACGGACAAGCACATCCTGCAGGTGCACGCGCGTCGCTTCGTCCGGAGCGCGGCGGAGGCCCTGCTGCACTGCCTCCCGAACAGTTCGGAGCTCGCGCCGAACGTAGGCCCGGATGTCCGACTGGCGCACGTCCACTGGGGTCTGGATCACGTACTCCTCGTATCCCGCCGGCAGCTCGTCGGGCTGGGCCTCACCGGAGAGCAGGTAGTCGAGGCGCTCCAGGTAGCCCCGCTGCAGATTGCGGCGATACGGACCAATTGCGGCGCCCGTGTCCAGCTCGCGCCAGATCCCGCTCCGTAGGTCGTCGAGCATCGTCCCAAGCGGATACGCCTCCTCCTCGACGGCCATCGCCTCGGCCTCCAGCAATCGGGCCATTCGCCCCGGGCTGAGCAACGTATTTACGACGCCTACCTGTGCCTCCCGTACTCGATCCAGGGCGCCGGCGGCCTCGATGCGACGGAGCACGTCCGCCTCCACGAGCCACGCGGGCGGCTGGAAGGCCTGCCGACGCAGGAACGTCATTACCTCGCGCTGCTGGGCGGCGGGCACCGGCTCGTACACCGGGCCGTCTTGTTCGTAGGTCTTGAACGTCTCAAAGACGCCGCCTACGTGGCGCGCGGCGTGCCCCAGGTAGCGCTGCCACTGGCCCACCACGGAGCCGTACAGCTCCTCCAACTCGCCGTAGTCCGCCCCGTCTTTACGCGTCCACTCCACGAGGTTCGGCACGATGCGCTTGAGGTTCTCGACGCCGAGGCTGCCGGCCGCCACGGCGTTGCGCCCCAGATCTTCGCTCTGCGAGCGAGGGTCGACCGGGGCAAATGTCTGCCGGCCGTAGAAGTAGCGTGGATCGCCCGCGTGCTCCAGAATCATATCGTCGAGTCGCTGGGCCTGCTGCTCGGCCCCGTCCACGTCCGGCATCGCCTGGTAGCCCCACTGGATGGACCAGCGGTCGTAGATGCCAATCTCCGGCGTGAACGACTCCACACCGTCCCCCGGCTGAGCGACGTAGTTGAACCGCGCGTAGTCCATGATTGAGGGGGCGGTGCCGTGGGTGGAGGTGTAGGAGGGCGACCGCAGGGAGTCAACCGGAACGGCGTGGCTGGAGCCCCAATTGTGCGGCAGGCCGAGCGTGTGCCCCACCTCATGGGCCACCACAAACCGAAGCAGCTCGCCCATCACGTCCGTGTCGAAGTTGCGCCCGCGGGCCTCCGGGTTCACCGCGGCCGTCTGCACGAAGTACCAGTTGCGGAGCAGGCTCAAGACGTTGTGGTACATCCCGATGTCGCTCTCCAGAATCTGGCCGGAGCGTGGGTCGTGCACGTTCGGCCCGTAGGCATTTGGGATTTCGGAGGCGAACCAGCGGACGGTGGAATAGCGAATATCATCCGCATCGAACGTGCCGTCCACGTCCGATGAGTCCCTCGCCACGATCGCGTTCTTAAAGCCCGCGGCCCGGAAGGCCTCCTGCCAGTCCTCAATGCCTTTCCGCACGTAGGGCTTCCATTTCTCCGGCGTGGCCGGGTCCACGTAGTACTCGATCGGTTCGACCGGCTCTACGAGTTTGCCGTCGGCGTACGCCGCCGGGTCCGACGGCTCCAGTTGCCAGCGGGTGATGACGCACTCCTCCGCGGCCTGCTGCTCCTCGGAGCTGTAGTTGATCCGCTCCACACCAAAGTAGCCTACGCGCTGGTCACAGAGGCGCGGGGTCATGGGCGTGCTGGGCAACAGCACCATCGAGTGATTCATTGCGACGCTGATGGTGCCACTCGTCTCACTGGAGGGCGGGTTCTGGGCGTCGTACGTGAGAATGACCTCTACGTCCGTGTTCTGCGGAAAGCTCTCCACCCCATCCAGGAACGTACGGTCGCCGTCGAGCCGTCCCGCCCGGTACTCCTCGCGGGCCTCCTGCGGAAGGCCGAGCGACGAAACATCGCCGGTGTAGAGGTCCGTCGCGTCGAACACAACCCCGGTGGAGTCCTCGTTGAGTGCCTCAATGGAAAACGTCTTCAGGATCGGCTCGAAGCTGGAGTTCTGCACCGCCTGGTAGACGGGGTCGTCGCGGTCGGCCGTCTTCTCGTGACTAACCACGCGGAGCAAGAGCTCCTCCCCACGCCGCTCCCAGCGCAGGACCTGCGTGTTCACTTTCTGCCCCCCGTAGGCAAGGTTCGCCTGGGCCTTCGACACGCGCGACACCATGAGAAGCTCGCGCCCCAGAAGCGAGTCCGGAATCTCGAAATAGAGCTTTTCCTTGAACCGATGGGTCGTAATCAGCCCGTCGTCCGTCCGGGCCGAGTCCGGGACCACCTCGCTGAGAGGCTTGATCCCATTTCCGTCGTCCGACTCGCCTTGGGCCTGCTGTGCCTTGGCGGCGGCCTGTTGCTGATCGGCGCTCGACGACCCGCTTAGAAGGGCGCAGCCGGTGGTGGTTCCAATAAGAAAGAAGGCGAGGCCCCAACGCGTCCATCGTCGAAGGGACCGGGCATAGTTGTGCATACTGGCAAAGAGAGGAGGGCGAGGGCAGTGCATCGAGCCCTTCCCAGGCGGACGGTTCCCGCGGGAAGGCAGGGGGAACCCACGGTAGGGACCGCGCGCTCCCGTACCATGAAGCGAAGCAACTCCACGAAAGGCAACCGATTGCCGTGTTCGTGTGCCAGACTGCACCTAGACGTTGCGGATGGGAGCCCTGAATGGCCCAATCGGACAGAACCTCTCCTCTTTTCCGCCCCGCCTCGCGTCCGCCCTCCGCTACCCCCCAATCTGTGCGATGGCGACGAAGAGGAGCACGATGCCCACAAAAATGCCGAGGGCAATGAGGATCTGCCGTTTCACGCGACGATTCATAGCGAGGAAAGTATTGATACACCCGACTCTCGTACCCCCTGACTGGCGACCCGGGCCGCCACCGCCCTGCACGTGTTAAGATCGGAGAAACTGGCGGTCTTTGTCAACCTCGATGCCGCCGCAGTGCACCCGCAGGGACGTGCCGCTACACAAACCGCTTGCTCCGGAGGCACCGCTGGAGCCACTTTTTCTTCCGCTTCAGCAACTTCAAACTCATGTCGGACTGGGCCGTGCGGAAACGGTCCTTGGCCTTCGCGTGCACGTCGCGGATGTGAACGTCCATCCCTCGGTTTTCAAGGGCGTGGGCCACCTGCGTCGCCAGCTCCGAGCATTCCTTACGCAGCTCTTCCTCCTGGGCCGAGAGGTCGAGCGTGTCGGGATCCGGCTCCTCGAAGGGCTGACGCTGCACCTGCAGGTTCGAGTCGCGGCCGTTGTCCTCCAGCTCCAAGCGGTGCGTCTCGATGTCGCCCTCGTCTACGCCCGTGAGCGCCCACTCGGACCGCTCGTCGGTCTGCTCGCTCTTCTCGGGCGACGTGCCCTCCTCGGTCCGGCGGCGGAGGCCCTCCTGCACCTCGCGCGTCATCCAGTCGAGCGTCTCGGAGAGGCCCAGGTCGCCGGACGTGAACACGTCGCACACGTTCGCGGCCTCGTCCCACGGGTCGTAGTAGCGCATGCCGCGGAAGATCTGCTGTAGCGTCTTGGAGCGGGCGCTCACGAGGTCGAGCTTCGCGATCACGCTAATGGGCTTGATGTCGGTGCCCTCCCCGATCATGTCGACCTGCACCATCACGTCCACCTCCCCCTGCCGGTAGGCCTCCAGGCGCTCCTCCCGCTCGTCGCGCGGCACGTCCTGCCCGATGCGCGTGGTGGTGAACCAGCCGTAGCGCCGCTCCATGAAGTCGAGCACATCGGCGGCGTGGCGGTTGCTCATGCAGGTGACGAGCATCTGGT
>CAJXKO010000016.1 GCA_913055845.1 uncultured Bacteroidota bacterium
CCCTCGCGATCACCAGACGTCACAGATTGAACTGAATCAACACCCGATCCACGTCGACCGGTACGGAGAAATTGTGGAGTCCTACGGGGCAACTCTGTACCGCTACTTCGCCTATACCGCCCGCATGGCCCAACTCCTTCCCCGCGAGTACGAGCCCCCAGAATGATGTGCAACTCTTCCAGCCTTTCGACTCACGGTCGCTCACGATCCGGGGGTGGCCACGGGCCGAAGCAGCAAGAAGCGAGTACGGATGCGCCCTGGAAGACTCCGAAAGCAAGTATACTTCCCCGGGTCGGAAGCTCCCGACTACGCCATCCAGAATGCGTTCTCGTAGTGACTCACCTCCGGGTCCGCGTCGGTAAGCAGCACCGTTACCACGTCGAATCGGGCTGGGGCCCCCTCAAACTGGCGCTCGTGTAGGTACGCCTGGGCGACCTTGATGAGCGCTTCCTGCTTTTCGTCCGTAATGGAGGCTTCTGGCGCGCCAAACTCCAACCCGCTCCGCGTTTTAACCTCCACGAATACCAATTCTCCACCTGCGTCCGGATCGAAGCATACAAGATCGACCTCGTTGCGCTCGAAGTGGTAGTTTCGTTCCAGGACGCGGTACCCAGTCTCCTCCAGATAAGCAGCCGCCACGTCCTCACCGCGGTCCCCAATGTCGTTTGTAGTCGTCATCGGTTGAGAATGGAGTCTGGAGGAACCTGCAACTAGGATGCGTGATCGGGGTCGACGGAATCTGAGGAGGCGTTTCCAAACCGGAGCGCTACGTCGAGCAACTGCTCGATTTGATCGACGTCTTTATTGCGGACGAGCGGGAGCAGGGCTTCGGAAACTCCCTCCAGCACCTTCATGAGAGCGGTCAGGCGCTCAAACCGTTGGTGGAGTAGCTGCTCGGCCGGCGGCCGGTCTTCGATGCACTCGTCTTCGGCCACCAGGAGGTCGGCACAGTCTTCTACCCGGGAACGGACCGGGTGCACCTCGCGGCGTTGACGCTCTTCAATGATCCGCGCCGTGATCCGCCAAACGTCTTTCTCCGCTTCGTAGTAGTCTTTCCGAGAATCGGCCTGTTGCGTCTTAGACACCAAGTTCCAATCCACCAGGGACCGGAGATTCATGTTCGCGTTGCCCCGACTCACGTCGAGCCGCTCCATAATTTGGTCGGTATTCAGGGGCTGCTCGCCGCAATACAATAGCGCGTGAATCTTGGCCATTGTGCGATTGATGCCCCAGGTGGATGCCATCTCGCCCCACAGTGCCACGAAGCGGTCCACGGCCTCTCGCGCGCGAGGACTCGACGGGACATCCGCCGGAGGAGAATTCGAGGACGACGTGTTGGAAGACGCCATGTGGACGGTCGCCTTTGTGACATACGGGACAGACCTTCGGGGCGCTTTAGAAGTGACCTACTCCTAAATCCCTCCGAATTGTTTCTTCCTTTTGGGAGAGGACTACACATCGAGGCTTTTGGTTTATACACTAACGGCGGTCCGGGATGCCGCCGACACGGTATTACGAGACGCTTATCCTCTACTCAACTCTTGCCTCGATATGCCCACCCCTGCCCCACCCAACGCGCCGGTGATCACAATTACGACCGACTTTGGTACGCAGGACGGATACGTACCGGCGATGAAAGGGACGATGCTTACCATCTGCGCCGAGGCCCGCTTCATAGATGTAACGCACGAAATCAGCCCACAGGACGTGATGGAGGCTGCGTTCGTACTCCGCTCGACCTACTCGTACTTCCCAGACAACGTGGTGCATCTAGTGGTTGTGGATCCTGGGGTAGGCACCAACCGCCGCGCCGTGGCCCTCCGGGCAAACAATCAGTGGTTCGTGGGGCCGGACAATGGGGTCTTCCCACTCGTGCTGAACCAGGCTTCCCCCGACGTGATGGTTGAGTTGGACGATCCCTCCTTCTGGCGCAGTGAGAGCCCAAGCACGACGTTCCACGGGCGCGACATCTTCGCCCCGGCCGCGGCCCATCTGGCTTCCGGTCGCGCCGTTGAGGATATCGGGACATCCATCGACACGCTCGAACCACTCCGCTGGGCAGGCCCTTCTGCGGGCACGGACACGGTGCAAGGCTGGGTGGTGCACGTCGATCACTTCGGCAACTGCATTACCAACATCCAGCGCTCTACCCTGGCCGAGGCCGCCGGCCTCGACGATTCCACGCCTTCACTCGACGCACTTCCGCCCCTTAAGCTGTACGCGGGAAATACCGTCCTGGAGGAGCTCCATCCCACGTACGGCGCGGTGCCCGAGGAAGACCCGCTGTTGCTATTCGGGAGCACTGACCACCTCGAAATCGCCGCCAACGGGGGGAACGCCGCCGAACTTCTCGACATACGAAAGGGCGATTCCGTCAAGCTCGTCTTCGAGGAACCGTCGGACTAACCGCCTCGGCGCCCGTCCGGCCGCTTCGCCTATGACTCCCTCCGCCCCCACCGGTGAGACTCCCCTCCTGGACCCTCTGAACACCCTTTACCCCATTGCCTGTTTGATGGTGGGCCCGGACGATGCCCCCGACTTGATTCTGCGCACCTACCGACGGGCGACCGAGCACCCTCCTAGCGAACGGCCCGACGACCTAGAGCGCTGGCTTCTCGATCTACTTAAAGACGTTGCCCAAACAGCGGCGACCGACCGGAACGAAGCGCCTTCGCCCCCCGATGCCGTGCGGCAGGAGGTCGCGGAACAGCTTCTAGACGCCGCCCTCCCCATCGCCCTAGCCACCTGCCCGCTCGAGGAACGAGTTCACCTGGTAGTTGATGCAGTGCAGGCGCCGGAGGAAGACTCGGCCCCTCCCCTCCATTCCTCCTCTGATAAGGACAACGCTGTGTCCCCGCTCTGGGACACCCTGCGGACCGCCTTGTCCGATGCGGAGTACGCCCTCATCGATACCACCTTCTCCGACGCAGACCTCCGCGCAGCGGCACGCGCATGGGTCACGGATCGGTTCGGCCCCGTCCCAACGGGCCTCCAGGCCCGCGTTCAGACGACCCTCGAAGCAGCACAGCCGAAGACCAAAGAGACCTCCCCGGCGTCGGAAGCACCATCTGCCTCCCCGTCATCCGGGGAGCGCGGAAAGGCCTCCTCCTCACGTACATTCACGCGGGCCCTCGCGGGGATCCTACTCTTAGTGGGTGGCATCGGGGCAGCCTACCTATTTCAGCCCTCCGCCTCATCGCCATCGTCGTCCGCCAATACCGGCCTCGTCGCCTTTTCGGCCAGCCACGCTGAAAGCGTTGCCTCGAAACAGACGACCTCCACTCGCGCCGACGCCGAAGCGTACATCGGCTCGACCTGGAACCGCTCCGTTCGCGTCCCCACCATTGCAGGGGCTCCGCTTCAGGGCGTGGGCCAGATGCCGGTAGAAGGCGGACCGGACGTTCCGGTGCTCCTTTATTCGGACTCGACGACCGATGCCCGCATTGCAGCTTTCGTCTACAGCTACGCCCTCGTCGACCAGATCAAAGGCACGGCCACCCTGAACACGCAGGTCCGAAGCAAGCTGTCCCGCCCCGATGAGCCGGTGGTACAGACCGAAGACGCCTCCAAAGCCCTGTTGTGGCGAACCCGAGACGACATTTTCGTGGTGGTCTCGCCCACCCTTCCCGCAGACTCGCTGCGACCGCGGATTCGCCCGTAGACTACTGGGGGGGCGTGGGAATCTGGATGCGGAAGGTAGAACCCTCCCCGACTGTCGACGCGACAAGTTCGAGGCTTCCACCGTGGTAGGCCTCTACCACCCGGCGGGCCAGGCTCAGCCCCAACCCCCAACCGCGCTGCTTGGTGCTATAGCCGGGCCGGAAGATATTCTTCCACTGCTGCCGCTCGATTCCCCGGCCCGTATCCTGCACCTCAATGTGCACCATGCCCTCTTCCTCGCGACCCGTCACGGTGATGGCGCCCTCATCGTCCTCGATGGCGTCGAGCGCGTTTTTGAGCAGATTCTCTAATACCCACGCGAACAGTTCTTCGTTGGCCCTCGCCTCCAGCGTCTCGGGCAGGTCGGCCGTCAAGTCGATGACTTGTCCCCGTTGCGGGACGCGACGGCGAAGATACGACATCGTCTGCTCCACGATCGGCACGAGGTCGCAGCGCTCCAGCTTCGGCTGCGAGCCAATGTCCGAAAACCGGTCGGCTACGCGCTGAAGGCGCTCCACATCGTTTTCGATCTCGTCGAGCGCCTCGGCCTTCGCCTCCTCGTCCAGGTCGGGCGAGCGGAGCATTTCGATCCATCCCAGGAGGCTGGAAAGCGGCGTGCCCAACTGGTGGGCCGCCTCCCGCGCCATCCCCATCCAGAGACTGCTCTGCTCGCTGCGGCGGATGTAGGAGAAGCCGAAATACCCCACCATCACGAACAGGCCCACGAACACCAACTGAACCCACGGAAAGATTCGGAGTTCGGTAATGAGGGCCGACTCGTCGTAGAACACATACTGCGTGAGTTGCTCCGGGTCCTCCCCGTTATCCGCCCCATCGGAGAGATCGATCCGGATGGGGATCGGCTCAAAGGCAGCCTTCATCTCGTCCAACTTCTCCCGCAAGCGTGCCATGGCCTCGGCCGAGTCTTCGGGCGGCAGTGCCCCAACAGTGTCCGGCACCCCGACATTTTGCCAAGACAGCGGCCGTCGGCGCGTGGAGTCGGTAATGATGGCCGGCACACTGAACTGATTGGGCTCCAGGATTTCGTTGAGGATAAAGTTGAACTCTCGGGTGGGCGGCATGGTCTGCGCCCAGTCTACCGCCTCCCGAAACTCCGCAACCTGGCGTTCAGGCAGGGTATTGGCGGCCAGGGGACGGTCGAATGCCCGAAGGAGCGAATCGAGGCGCTCAAACTCCGAGCGGTGCGGATTGGCGGTTTGTTGTGTCTGTACCACCTGCTCCAGCGCGTCCGCCCAGAGCTGAATCACAGCCTGCTCACGCTTCTGGAGCCGGTCGACAAGCCGTTGCGTGTACCACAGCGAGGCGACCGCAATGCCGACTGCGAAGACAATGAGGCCAAGCTTGAGCCGTACCGACCATCGATAGGCGTCCATGACACCGCCAGTTTCTGCACGTAAAGACGCCCCCAATCCTGCCGGTCCCGGCTTCAGTTACGCCGCGGCCATCGGCTGGACGTCCGTAATGATCTGGTCGCGCCGTGGCCCGTTGGAAACGAGTCCAATTTCGACGTCGAGGACCTCCGCAATGAAGGCCAGGTAGTCTCGTGCCTCTAGCGGTAGGTTCTCCACCCGACGGACATCGGAGATGTCTTCGTCCCAGCCAGGAAGGGTTTCGTAGATCGGCTCCACGCGCTCCAGCGACTGTGGCTCGCTAGGGAAGCGCCGCGTTGTCTTGCCGTCATAGCGGTACTGCGTACACACCTTCAGCGACTCCATGCCCGAGAGAATGTCGAGCTTGGTGATGGCCAACTCGCTGAAGCCATTGATCATGCTGGTGTAGCGGAGGGCCACCAAATCAAGCCAGCCACAGCGCCGCGGGCGGCCGGTGGTGGCCCCAAACTCATCCCCTTTCCGACGCAGGCGTTCGCCGGCCTCGTTCTCGAGCTCCGTGGGAAAGGGTCCATTGCCCACCCGTGTGCAGTACGCCTTCGCGATGCCAAGAACCCGATCAATCGCCGTGGGCGAGACGCCCAGCCCCGTGCAACAACCGCCCGCCGTGGGGTGACTGGAGGTGACGTACGGGTAGCTGCCAAAGTCCACGTCCAGCAGTGAGCCCTGGGCCCCCTCCGCCAGCACGCGCCCGCCGTCGTTCAGGGTTTCGGACAGGTACTTGGAGGTGTCGGTAACGTAGGGATCGATTTTCTGATCGAACTCCACGTACTCTTCCACAATGCGGTCTACGTCCAGCGCTTCAGCGTCGTAGATGTCGCGCAGAATGGCATTTTTCTCCTCTAGGGAGCGGCGAAGCTTGCGGCGCAACGCGTCCTCATCGAGCAGGTCCACCACGCGAATCCCAGTACGGGCAAACTTGTCGGTGTAGGCAGGCCCAATGCCGCGGCCCGTAGTGCCAATCTCATCATCGTCCGAGGCGGAGGCCCGCTCCTCCTCCTGCGCCGCCTCAATGGCCTTGTGGTAGGGCATGATCAGGTGGGCATTGTGGGAGATCTTGAGTCGCCCATCCACATCGATCCCGAGCGACTCAATCTTCTCGATCTCCTCCATGACCGCCTTCGGGTCCAGCACAACGCCGTTCCCGATGACACAGGTGACGCCTTCGTGGAAAATGCCACTAGGCACGAGGTGCAGGACAAATTCCTCGGTGCTTCCGTCTTCGTTCTCCCACACAATCGTATGTCCGGCGTTGGCGCCGCCCTGGTAGCGAGCCACCACATCCACCTCGGGACTGAGAAGATCCACGATTTTGCCCTTCCCCTCGTCGCCCCACTGACTTCCAATCACGATCGATACCGGCATGACACACCTTATCGGTTCTTGAAGAGAATGGATGGGCCTCCCCCGCCGAGCGACGTACGGAGCACGCGACGGGCTCGGGATGACCAAATGCACAGCGGTACAGAGAAACGCCGGAGGGCAGCCCCGTTACGCGACGCTTTTTTCGAGACGGCGGTTGAGTTCCACAATCGTAGGGGACGCCACGAAGACCGACGAATACGTCCCGATGATGACCCCCACAATGAGCGCGAACGAAAATCCGCGCAGCACTTCGCCTCCGAACAAGAAGAGGATGGACACCACGATGAAGGTCGTAACGGAGGTGACGACCGTGCGGCTCAGGGTCGCGTTTATGGAGCGGTTTACGACCTCGTCGAAGGGCTCTGTTTTGAATAGGTTTACGTACTCACGTACGCGGTCGAACACCACCACCGTGTCGTTCAGCGAGTAGCCCACGATCGTGAGAAACGCTGCGATAATGGACTGGTCGATCTGAAGCGAGAACGGCACGATCCCCGACAGGACCGAAAAGAGGCCCAGCGTAATTGTCACGTCGTGCACCAGAGCGGCCACGGCCCCCAGGCTATACCGCCACTCAAACCGCACCATGATGTAGAGGAAAATCACCAATAAGGCCCCGAAAACGGCGTAGATGGCTCCCCGCTTCAGATCCTCGGCGAAGCGGGGTCCCACCACGTTGGTCTTCTCGATCTGGACATTCTGCCCCGGAAACTGACTTTCGAACGCCCCGAGAACCCGGTTTTCGACCGTGGTGATGTCCTCCGATGAAGAGATCCGGATGAGGTGCCCAGTTTCCCCAAACCGCTTCACCTCGGGCTCTTCCTCCAGAGATCCCACCAGGGCCGAACGGACATCAACCGTTGGAATGTCGGTGGTGTTGCCCACCACGAATTCCATTCCGCCCCGAAAATCGATTCCCAGCGCAAGGCCCTTCCAGAGCAGTGAAATCACACTGATGGTGAGCAAAACCCCCGAAATGACGTATCCAATCCGCCGGTTCGGGATGAGGGTGTAGTCGGCGTTTTCAAAAAGGCGCATGGTGGTCCGTCCGTATTTGAGATCCCTTTGTGATGACGTCCGGTACTGACAGCTATCCGTAGCTCACCTGCATCCGTCGCTCCTCGACCATGTAGTCGAAGATAATGCGGGTAACGATGATTGCTGTGAACAGCGAGGAGAGGATTCCGGCCATCAGGGTCACGGCAAACCCCTTGATGGGCCCCACGCCAAAGGAGTAGAGGATGACGCCCACAAAGAAGGTCGTGATGTTGGCGTCGAGGATGGCGCTCAGGGACTCCTCGTAGCCCGCGCTAACAGCCGCCCGGAGGGTCTTTCCGGTGGCCTGCTCCTCCCGCACCCGGTCGAAGATGAGTACGTTTGCGTCCACGGCCATACCGATGGTGAGCACGATGCCGGCAATGCCCGGAAGAGTGAGCGTGGCCCCGAACCCGGCGAGAATCCCGAGAATCAAGACCAGGTTGAGCAGCAGGGCCACGTTAGCCACCACACCCGCCGTGCGGTAGTACATGATCATGAAGAACACCACGAGCAGGAAGCCCGAGACGACGGAAATAAAGCCAGCGCGCGTCGATTCCTCCCCGAGACTCGGCCCTACAGTACGCTCCGAAATGATGTTGAGGTCTGTCTGGAGACGTCCGGACTGCAAGACTGTGACGATGTCCGAAGCCTCCTGGCGCGATTCAAGCCCCGTAATCTCGGTGCGTCCACCTGAAATGCGCCCCTGAATGGTGGCGTTGGAGTAGACCGTGCCGTCAAGCACGATGGAAACCTGATTCCCCACGTTGGCCGCCGTGATGCGGTCCCAGGACCGCGCCCCCTCCGAGTTCATGGTGATCGACACCTTCGGCTCGTTCGTCTGCCGGTCGAACTGTACCGACGCTTGCGTCACCACCTCTCCGGCCAATTCCGGCTCCGCTTGCACTGCCAGCAGGTGGAAGGCTTCACGGCCATCCTGGGTCGTCAGGCGGGGACTGGCCGTCCACATCAACTGAATGCCGGGTGGCAGCATGCGCTTCACCTCCGGCTTCGAGAGCAGATCGTTCACCGCCGCTGTATCGGCAGCAAAGACGCGCCCGAAGATCGGCTGGTCCTGACGGGGCATCGGTTGCATGGCGGCCAGGAGAGGATTCTGGGGACCGGCCTGTTGCTCCCCAGGCTCGGTGAGGGACGTTCCCTCCTGGTCCTCCGTGGCCTGTTGCCCCTCCCCGGCAATCTGCGTGCCCTCTGTGGCCTCAGAGGTGTCGGCGGTCATGCCGTCCCCCGTCGTGTCGGCCGCGTTCGCCTCGGCGATGCGGGCGGAGTCCTCGGCGGTCGGCTCGTAGTGCTCAATGATGCGCTGAACGGACTCGTTGAGTTGCTGGGAGTTTGCCATCAGGTGGAAACTGAGCTGGGAGGCACTCTCCAGCAAATCGCGCACCCGCTCCCGATCGCTCACGCCCGGAAGCTCTACGACGATTCGCTCGTCGCCCTGTCGCTGAATGGAAGGCTCCGTCACGCCGTACTGGTTCACACGGTTTCGCACCACCTGGATGCCGTTTTGCACGGCACTGTCCGCCTGCTTATTCAGATACTCCTGCACATCGCCGTTCGAGGATCGCCGCGAAAGGCCTTCGGTCTCGTCGCGGAAGTAGCGGGAGAGACGACCGTCTGGATTCTCAGCCTCAAACTCTTCCACGAACGCGTCCACAACCGACACGTCCTCGTTCTCGGCGCGCTGCTCCGCCACCTGAAGGGCTTGCCGAAAGGCATCGTCCTTGTTGACAGCCAGTTGATCCAGGAGGTTTGCAATTTCGACCTCCAGCGTCACGTGCATCCCTCCCTGAAGGTCAAGCCCAAGATTCAACGAGTTCTGGTCAACCTGCTGGAGCCACTGGCGATTCTCCTCCTGGTACTCCGTGCGTTCGGCCGGCTCCATGTTGTTCATCTTGTAGCTCACGTACAGGTTCTGAACCGAGGGAAAAAGGTAGAACCCGCACAGGCCGACGAAGAAAATTGTAAGTCCAATCTTAAAACCGTTCCCCTGCATAGAATGTGCTCGTTCAGTTGACAAAGTAAAACCGTGTGGGAGGTACAACACCGCGGCGAAACGAACTGCCTCCACGGGGCTGGTGCAAGGCGAGACAAAGAAGCCCTTACACCGGTCCGCTCCTTGCGACCGTCGGACAAATTAACAAGGGCGGCTACGGCCCAAGCGGACGAGACGACGCGAGCACGCGGGCGAGCCACCGGGCCTGGAACGGCAGGACAGTGGCCCGCTCTCCGGGCGGATCTTCAAGCACACGGGACTGTGGACGAATCTGCTGCCAACGGGGCCTCCGCTCCTGACGAGCGCGACGCCCCTTGGCCACGGCCCACTGCGAGATCTGCTGCACGAGGAGCAGGAGGCTCCGCAGCGGCAGAGCAACCAGCTCCCGGCAAGCCCGAACCAGTGGGGAAGAAATCATGACGGAGACTCGTCGTCCATCAGCGTATCGACGATCATGGAAAATAACGCTTTCGGTGGAATTGTTTCTTCCCGGCATCGAACCGCCCCTCCGCACGACCAAATTGTTGGGGGATTCACCCAGGGACTGCGCGACCTTCCGTTCGAACGGCGAACCCAGCGCCCTTCGCCTTACCCGCAGTGTCCCCTGCGAGCAAGCCTTTGCGGCTGCTTGGACCTCTTGGGCCTATCGTGCTTTCAGCTAATTTGTGTGACACTACACAGCGTTGTCCGGTCTCCCGGCAATCCGCGCCCTCCCAATCGGTGCATCTTCTCATGTCTCCCCCCTCCCACGGTTCGTTCACAACCGCCGACGGGCTTCGGCTCTACACCCAACAATGGACACCCGATCGGGACGCGGCTGCCACCGTTTTGCTGATCCACGGCTACGCCGAACACTGTGGGCGCTACGATCACGTCGCCCAAGCGCTGGTGGATGCCGGGGCCGCAGTGTACGCTTACGACCACCGCGGCTTTGGCCGCTCGGAGGGGCGCCGGGCCTTCGTGGATCACTTTGAGCAGTACTTGGACGACCTCGATCGCTTCCGGGATCACGTGCAGGCCCATACACCGGACCGTCCCATCTTTCTCTTCGGCCACAGCATGGGCGGGCTCATCGCACTGCTTTCCGCCCTCACACGACGGCTCCCCCACCTTCATGGACTCCTCCTCAGCGCACCGGCGATTGAGGTAAACCCCAACCTTGCCCCCCTCCTCCGGAAGGGTGCTCAGCTTCTGGGCCGTCTCGTGCCCACCCTGCCGACGGTGCGGTCTCCCCAGGGAGCGATCTCGCGCGATCCGGCAGTCGTGGACGCGGCTACGAACGACCCGCTCAACTATCACGGTCGTACCTTGGCCCGCACTGGCGCCGAGTTACTGCGTGCTGGAAGGATTGCGCGAGTGCGGCTTCACGAACTGGAGACCCCGTTCCTGGTTCTCCACGGCACGGCTGATCCGCTCGCCACTCCGTCCTGGAGCAAGCGCCTCTACCAGCGCGCCGCCGCCCCCGACAAAACTCTCCGACTTTACGACGGCCTCTACCACGAAACCTTCAACGAGCCCGAACGGGCAACGGTACTGCGGGACCTACGCACGTGGCTCGCCGCGCGGCTCCCTACGGACTCGTCGACGAACCGAGCGTAAAGACCACCTGTACGCGGGCTGAGACCTCAATCTCACCCGCGGCGTAGGCGTCCGGCTCGGCCTGCCCAGCGTCGCTGGCCTTGGCCATCTCCATCTGGGCAAACCGCGGGGTGGGACGCACCGTGTCCAGCGTTTCCTCGGTGATTTTGTGGGCGGGACCGAGCGTGGCCCCGAGCGTCTCGCTCAGCAACTGAGCCTTCTCCCGGGCCGCCTGTGCCGCCTCGCGCAACGCATCGTTGCGGAGTTGCGACCGATCGCTCAGTTGGTAGTTGATGGCGTCGAGCCGGTTGGCGCCCTTCGCCACCACATCGGCCACGAGTTGGGGAAGCACCGGGAGGCTGTCGATCTCCACCACCACTTGGCGGGTCGCTTCGTATCCGACGAGTTCGCGCCGGTCCTTCTCATCGTTGTATTCGTAGCGCGGCTGGAGGCGGAGGCTTTCCATGCGCATTTTCTCCTCCGCAACGTCAAGGTTGCGGACTGCGTTCATTGTGTTTTTTGCCGCCGTAGCGTTTTGGGATCGGGCTTCTTGGGCCGTCTCTGCTCGTGTCTCGACCCCGAACCGCACGGTGGCCTGATCGGGCTGGGCAGTGACGGTCCCTTCCCCCTGAACGGTGACGGTGGACTGATCGGTGTCCTGCGCGGCGGCCGGGACAGCAGCGAAGAGAAGGAGCGAAGCGGCCCATGGGAGCAGACGAAGCAGACGTGTCATGTGCCTGAGCGGAATGGCAGGGAAAAGAGTCAGAAGGGACACTGTAACGGCGCTCTGGCCTCGATTCGTATCGCTCGTGCCGTCGAGGCGCTAGGGGTGCAGCCGCGCAATCGTCCGCGGGAAGGGAATCGTTTCGCGCACGTGATCACGGCCCGTGATCCAGGAAATCGTCCGCTCCAGTCCCAGCCCAAAACCGCTGTGCGGTACCGAGCCGAATTTGCGGAGGTCGAGGTACCAGTCGAAGACCTCCTCCGGCAGGTCGTGCGCCTCGATCTGCTCCTTCAGGAAGTCAAGGTCCGTGGCCCGCTCCCCTCCGCCGATGATTTCACCGTAGCCCTCGGGCGCAAGCACGTCGATGCCCATCGCGAGCCGATCATCCTCCGGGTCGCGCTTCATGTAAAACGCCTTGATTTCGGCCGGGAAGCGGTGCACAATCACGGGCCGATCAAAGTGCCAGGTAAGCACCGTTTCGTCGTCGCCCCCGAAGTCGGAGCCCCACTCAAACGTCTGGGCCGACTCCTTCCAGTCGGGCAGGTTGCGGAGCGATTCCTCGATCTCGTCGACCCGCTTATTGATCTCGATCTCGCGGGCGTCGATCTTGCGCTTCACGTGCTTCTTGGCCTGTCCGCGGCGCTTCTGGTTTTCCTCTTTCTCCTCCAGAAGCTCTGCCTTCTCTTCCTTCAGGATCTCTACGCGCCGGTCAATCATCTCGGCCGTTTCCTCGCTCCGCAGGAGCTCCACTGCCTCGTCGTAGCTGATACGAGGGAACGGCGTCTCGACCTGCTCAAGGACACCCGTGTCCCGATCCAACGTCTCCAGTTCCTCTTCGCAATCCGCCAGTACCGCCTGCACGATGTACGCGACAAAGTCCTCTGCCAGCTGGGCGTTCATCTCCAGGTTGTAGAACGCCATCTCCGGCTCAATCATCCAAAACTCCGTGAGGTGGCGCCGTGTGGCCGACTTTTCGGCACGGAAAGTAGGGCCAAACGTGTAGATCTTGCCGTACGCCATGGCCATCGCTTCTCCGTGCAGCTGGCCGCTCTGCGTGAGGTAGGCCGTGTCGTCGTCAAAGTAGTCCAGCTCAAAGAGAGTAGAGGTGCCCTCTACGGCGTTTCCGGTCAGGATCGGCGCGTCGGTTTGCAAAAAGCCCCGCTCCTGGAAGAACTCGTGGATCGCAGTGATCACGCGGTTCCGGATGCGCATGACCGCCCACTGGCTCTCACTACGGAGCCATAGGTGGCGGTGCTCCATCAAAAAATCGATGCCGTGCTCTTTGGGCGTGATGGGGTATCCCCCGGAGGGACCGAGCTCGCGGATGGCATCAACCTGCAACTCGTAGCCCCCGGGCGCACGCTCGTCGGCACTTACGCTGCCCGTAATTTCGAGGGCGGTTTCCTGCCGGGCGTCGTCGGCCACGGCCCAGCTGTCCTCATCCACCGCGTCCTGCGGGACCACGCACTGCACGAAGCCCGAGCCGTCGCGCAGAATGAGAAACTTGATTCCGCCCGACCCGCGCTGGTTGTGAAGCCAACCTTTGAGGGTGACGGTCTCGTCGACGTGATCGGCAAGGTCCTCAATGCGGGTGAAGTCTTCGATGGCACCCCCCTCCCGTTCAGGACTGAGCGTAGGGGCAGACTCGTCGGCGTCGGACATGCGTAGGGAGAAGCTGATGGAACACAAACGGAGAAGGATGCGGACCCTGCCGGCCCCGCATCGTCCACGTGATACATCGGCGCGGGCTGAGGTTCCAGTCGCGGCTCGGCTTCGTCAGACCATCATCCAGGCGACCAGGGCGGGCACAAGGGGCCACGCCACTACGAGGTCGGCGAGCAAGGCGTCGCGGGGCCGGGAGGGCTCCAACCTCCACACCGCTCCCCCCATGAGCAGCAGTCCAATCGCGTCGAGCCCCAACAGGGGAGGCGGAGTCCCGAACGCATACACCAGCCCCACCCCTAGTGCCGCGATGAAGAGCAGAACCGAGGCGAGCCCACGCACTTGTGCTTTCGCCCAGCCGGCAGCCCAAGGCGCGAGATCCATCTCCGCGTCCCCCGCCCGATCGCTCCAGTCCGCGAGCAGTAGGTTCGGAAGAATGAACAACCACCGGTACACGAGGAATAGCAGCGGCGCAAAGCCAAGGGGTCGCCCCGCCTCCACCAGAGGCAACAGCGTGCCTCCCACCGCCCAGACGCCCGCAATGACAAGGGGCTTGGAGGTCCCTCGCAGAAGCGACCCCGCCCGTCCACAGGGCCACACGTGAAGCAATGCAAGTCCCCCCAGCACGACGATCCACAACAGCGTCGTCCACTCCAACATCACCAGCATCGCCCCACCCAGCGCAAAAAGCACCGCCGTTTCCGCCGCCAGCCAATCTAGGTGGGCCCGTACCCATGCCACCCGCTCCGGCCGGTTGATGCGGTCCTCCGCGGGCGCCGCCCAACCTCGATCCGCGGCGTACACCAGCGCTACCCCACAAACACCCGCGACGACGAGCGGAAAATCCACCGGCACGCCAAGCAAACCATACGTCCCAAGGAGTAGAGCGGCGGCCACGCCCCCCACCGGCACAGGATCGTGAAAAACCGCTCCCCTCAGGAACGTGGACGACGGGGCAGTCGGGTACATAGATAGGGAGATGTCCGGAAAACAGCTGGACCGTTTCTCAACAAACACGTGAAATATACCGTGGGGACCCACACGCCCTTCCCCGCGCAACGCCCCACAACAGATTGTTCATAGCAATTCTGCCGCCGATCAGTTACGATGGAACTCCGCTCAGCCGGAAGCGCTTCCAAGCTCTCCGATCACCGGCTCCCTTTCGATTGGATCCGTGGACTCAACGCCTGTTTGTATGCCGATCCCCAGCCACGTCACCTCGCACCTGCGTGACCTTCAACTCTCTCCCGACACGATTCACTACAACCTAAAACCACCCCGGCTTTACGAAAAAGCCCTCGACCGCGACGAGGGCGTCCTCGCAGCGGACGGGCCCCTGGTGACCCGCACGGACCCGTTCACGGGTCGCAGTCCAAAGGACCGCTTCATTGTGCGCAACGAGGCGGTGGCCGACACCATCAACTGGGGCGAAGTGAACCAACCCACGGACCGCGAAACATTCAATCATCTACACGAGCGGATGGCCGAGCACGCGGAGGGGCGCGACCTCTTTGTGCAGGATCTCTACGCCGGGTGGGACGAGAACTACCGCCTGCCCGTCCGCATCGTCACCGAAAAGGCGTGGCACAGCCTCTTTGCCCGCAACATGTTCGTGCGGCCCGATGGGCCCGTGCCGGACGCGTTTGAGCCTGGCTTCACGGTGGTGGATCTTTGCGAGTTTGAGGCCGAGCCGGGGCGGGACGGTACCAATTCGGAGGCCGCGATCTTCGTCGACATCGGGCAGAATCTGATCCTGATCGGCGGGACTCACTACGGCGGGGAGATCAAGAAGTCGATCTTCTCGGTGCTCAACTACCTGCTTACGGACGAGGGCGTACTGCCCATGCACTGCTCGGCCAACGAGGGCGACGACGGGAGCACGGCGGTCTTCTTCGGGCTTAGCGGCACGGGCAAGACCACCCTTTCGGCCGACGCGAGCCGCACGCTGATTGGCGACGACGAGCACGGCTGGAGCGACCGGGGCGTCTACAACTTCGAGGGCGGATGCTACGCGAAGATGATCGACATCACTCCCGAGAGCGAGCCCGAGATCCACGCCACAACCAAGGAATTCGGGACAATCCTCGAGAACGTGATCCTAGAGGACGACACCCGCGAGCCGGACTTCTCAGACGACACGATCACGCAGAACACCCGCGGCTCGTATCCCCTCTCCACCCTCCCCCACACCGCCGAGGACGGGCAGGGCGCCCATCCCGATCACGTCCTCTTCCTCACCTACGACGCGTTCGGCGTCCTGCCGCCGGTCTCGGAGCTTACGCCCGAGCAGGCGATGTACCACTTCCTTAGCGGTTACACGGCGAAGGTGGCAGGCACGGAGGCAGGCGTAAGTGAGCCGAAGGCGACGTTTAGCACCTGCTTCGGCGAGCCGTTTATGGTCCGTGATCCATCGGTTTACGCCGACCTGCTGGGGCAGAAAATTCGACGCCACGACACGGACTGCTGGCTCGTGAACACGGGCATGACGGGCGGTCCTTACGGCGTAGGGCATCGGATGGAGCTCGACCACACCCGCGCCATGGTCGATGCCATCCTGGATGGCACGCTGGCGGACGCCCCCCGCACCCGCGATCCGGTATTCGGCCTCTCCATTCCCGACCGGGTCCCCGGCGTCCCAGATCCGGTCCTCATGCCGCGACAGACGTGGGACGACCCGACGGCGTATGACCGTCGCGCTCGTGAGTTGGGACAGGCCTTCGCCGAGAACTTTGAACCATACGCTGAGTCGGTGGCCCCGGAGGTGCGCGCCGCCGGCCCATCGCTAGAGACAGCCGGTCAGTAACGGCGCATCGGTACTGGTCGACGGAACGGGGCGTATGCGGCCAGTCGTTTGCTGCTGGCGAGCGGCGCATGCGTCCCGTGTTCTGCGCACCCGTCCATCCCCACGCAATGAGTGGCTGCCCGGTCCATTCCAGCAACGAGCGAGGACCGTCCGACGAGAGCGTCGGGACTGTTCGGTGGGACCTCGTTTTCCTAACGTTAGCGGTGGGGATGCTGGCGCTGATCCTAGTTGTGGCCTGGAAACTTCCCTGACCCGGTCGCAACATCGAAGACTCTTTTCCCTACCGAGGCAAATAAAAAGCCCACTTCCGGTCTGGAAGCGGGCTTTGACTTGAGTAGAGCGGGCGATGGGATTCGAACCCACGACCTTCTGCATGGCAAGCAGATGCTCTAGCCGCTGAGCTACGCCCGCGCCGTAATGTCACTGGTAGGACGGAGCGGCGACGCATGCGTTCCGTCAGAAACCGATCTTTTTGGATCCTTCGTCGTCTTCGGGATCGTCAGCCACCTCCTGCTCAATGGTGAGGGTGAGGGTGAGGGGTTGAGCCCCCTGCTGGGCCCAGAAGGCCCGCCCGGCCTCGTTGGCCACCAGCACGTTGAAGCGAAGGCGCCGCGCCCCAACCCGGTCCGTCCAGTCGCGCATCGCGTCCACGAGCTGGGTGCCAATCCCGTCGCGCCGATCGTCCGGGCGCACGTAGAGCTCATCTAGGTAGACCTCCGAGCTCTCCTCATAGATGGGCGGCGGGCCCCACTGGTGCGCCGTCGCGAAGCCCGCAATTTCCTCGTTCACTTCCGCCACGTAGACGCGGTACGTCTCATCCTCCAGCCACAGAGGGAAGTCATTGTCCCACCGGTCGCGAGCATCCTCCGCGACCCCAAACCGGTCCTCAATCTGGCCCTGTTCGTCCAACAGCCGGACCCACAAGTCGCCCACGGGTGCTTGGTCCTCGAGTTGAGCACTACGGACATCGGGGTAGGACATCGGAGTAGAGCGTGTGGGAGGGAAGGCTGCGGGTGGTGCAGGGCGGGAGGAGGCTACGTTGCGGCGGGCTCAACCGCGTCGGTCGGGACGTGTTCGAGGTAGCCCTCCGACGCGAGCAGTTCGGCGTTGAGGATGGCTCCGCCTGCGGCCCCGCGAACGGTGTTGTGCGAGAGGAGCACAAACTTGACGTCGTTGACGGGGCAGTTCTGCACACGCCCCACGGAGACGGTCATGCCGCCCCCGGCCTTCACGTGCCGCTGCGGCTGGGGGGCATCGGGGGCGTCGAGCACCTGTACGAACGGGTCGGGACGGCTGGGAAGCGACTCGGTCACGGCGGGCGCCTCAAAGCGGCGCAGGGCGTCGGCCACGGCGTCGCCCGACACATCGTCGCGAAAGCGAACCGAGGCGCACGCGAGGTGGCCATTGCGCACCGGCACACGGGTACACTGGGCGCTGAGGGACAGGTCGGCCGGGGCAATCTCGTCACCGTCAAGCGTCCCCAGGATCTTGCGCGGCTCCGTGGCCAACTTATCCTCCTCCCCGCCGATGTGCGGAATCACGTTGCCCACCGCGTCGAGCGAGGCAACCCCCGGATAGCCGGCCCCCGAGAGGGCCTGAAGCATTGTCACCTGCACAGCCTCCAGGTCGAACGTCTGCATGAGCGGATGGAGTCCGCAGATGAGACCCGTGGTGGAGCAGTTGGGATTCGTGACGATGAAGCCGCCCTCGCCCCATTCCTGCTGGTCGATGAGGGCCAGGTGCTCGGGGTTCACCTCCGGGATGAGCAGCGGCACGTGGTCGTGCATCCGGTAGTTCTTGGCGTTGGACACGACCGGGACGCCCGCTTCAGCGAAGGTCTGCTCAATCTCGCCCGCCACTGCCGAGTCGAGCGCCGAGAAGACAAAGTCACAGTCTAGGGCAGCCGGCTCAGCACGCTGCACCTGCAGGGACGAAACGGACGCAGGGATCGGAGCCCCGCTGAGCCAGTTGGCGGCCTCGCGGTAGGGCTTGCCCGCCGACCGCTCCGAGGCCGCTACGGCGGTGACCGTGAACCACGGATGGTCCGCCAGCAAGCGAATGAAGGTTTGCCCCACCGCTCCGGTGGCGCCAAGGATGCCGACTTGGTAGTGATGGTGGGCCATGACCGCCGTATGGAAAACGTTTCAAGGAATGCGTGCAGGGGCCGCCGAGGCACCGGACGAAACCGCGGCCTGCAACCGTCCCCATTTCGGGTGTGTTCCCCTCCCTCGGGCCGTTCGCACGACAATCGTCCCACATTCTTCGTTCGTCCTCGTTTGCGTGGGCGGAGTCGTTTTGTAGATTACAGACGTTGCGGTGCTGCGGGCACCGTTTCTCACTTTGCGTGCACTTTTCCCCTTCTCCGATGACCGACGCCACTGCCCCCAAGCTGATCGACGGACGTGAATTGGCCCAGGCCGTGCGTGATGAGGTGCGTGCCGCTATCAACGACTGGACCGACGAGGGGCATCGCCCCCCGTTCCTCTCCGCCGTGCTGGTCGGCGACAACGCAGCCTCAGAGGCGTACGTGCGCGGCAAAGAGAAGGACGCCGCGGAGGTGGGCATCGACACAAATACGCACCACCTCGATGCCGACACGTCGCAGTCCGCCCTCCTCGACCTCGTGCACAACCTCAATGCCGACCCATCGGTCGATGGCCTCCTGGTCCAGCTTCCCCTTCCCGACCACATCGACGAGCAGACGGTGATTGATGCCGTAGATCCTTCGAAGGACGTGGACGGCTTCCATCCGGAGAACCTCGGTCGGCTGCTGCGAGGCACCCCGCGCTACATCCCTGCCACTCCCTACGGCATCATGGAGATGCTCTCCCGCTCCAACGTTGATACGGAGGGGATGGACGCGGTCGTCGTGGGGCGGTCAAACATCGTGGGCAAGCCCCTTGCGAACCTCCTGCTGCGTCGGACGGCCAACGCTACGGTGACCGTCTGCCACAGCCGAACCCGCGATTTGGCCGCCCATACACGTCGCGCCGACCTCCTGGTGGCGGCCGCTGGGCAGGCAGCTTTCATCGACGGCGACATGGTCACGGAGGGCGCGGTCGTGATCGACGTGGGCATCAACCGGGTCGAGGATGCGAGCACCGAGCGCGGCTACCGCCTCGTGGGCGACGTGGACTTCGACGATGTACGCCCGAAGGCCGCTCGCATCACGCCGGTGCCGGGGGGCGTGGGGCTCATGACGCGGGCCATGCTTCTCAAAAACACCCTCCAGGCAGCCCGGCTCCGTGCCGAGGGCTCCTGACAGGCTTCGGAGCGACGACCCAGGCCTAGGCGTTGCGTTCTTAACTGATCTACAGCGTGGAACCATGGTGAGCCCTCAATCCGCCGTTCAACAGCTTCGTCCGTCCCAGGATACCACGTCGGCCGCCGCGAATGGCGTCAATCAGGCCGTCGGCCAGTTCAGCAATGCCTTTAGCGAGGCCCTACGACTCTTCTTGGACGGCAACTGGAACGGCCTCTACGAGCATCTCACCTCGTCGGCCCTTTACCTCTTCGGCCTTTTTACCGAGCGCGGCCTGCAGTCTCTCGCCGCGTTTCTGCTGCTGTTCGTCCTCTACCGGCTGCTTTACATGACGCTGGAGCGCACCCTAGACCGAAGCGAGAGCATTGAGCCAGGACTCCAAAGCTTGCTCCTCAAGACCTTCCGGGTGCTGTCTTTTTTCTTCATCGGCACCGTCGTGCTCGACCAATTGGGCGTGAACGTGGCGGTACTGATTGGAGGACTGGGAATCGCGGGTATTGTGGCCGGGTTCGCCGCACGGGATTCCCTGGAGAACTTCATCGCCGGTGTGACGGTCCTGGTGGATAAGCCCTTTCGGGTGGGTGACTACATCGAGATCGACGACCAGTACGGGCAGGTGGACGAAATCACACTCCGGTCCACCCGCCTCCGTACCGTGCGGAATCGGATCATGGTGCTGCCTAACACGCAGATGATCACGCAGCGGGTGATGAACCACACGAAGCGGAATGTGCTGCGGGTCGATATTTCGTTCGGAATTGCTTACAAGGAGTACCCGGAGGAAGCCCGAAAGGTGGTGCTCCCCCTCCCTGAAGACGACGACCGCATTCTCTCGGAGCCCTCGCCGACGGTGGTAGTCACCGGCATGTCGGACTCCAGCGTCGACATGGCCCTGCGGTTTTACCTGCGCGAGCCGGGTCAAGAAGTCCCCGTCCGCTGGGAGTATACTGAGAAGGTGCGGGAGGCCCTCCGCGAGGCCGAAATCGAGATTCCGTTCCCGCATCGCCAACTCTTCCTGGACGAAGCAAAGGCCCTGGAGGGCACCAAACTACTCGCGCCTACGAACGGCGACCATCCGGCGACGAACTAGTGGCGGTTTAGTCCCCCCGCACGGTAACAATCACGGTGCGCTCGCGGGGCTTTGTATCGCACTCAAGATGGAAAATCTGCTGCCACGTACCTAGGATGGGCGCACGCTCGCCCACCGGCACAGTGACCGATGGACTCAGTGTGGTGGCCTGGAGGTGTGCGTGTCCGTTGTCGTCGTGCCAACGCTGCTCGTGGGCGTAGGGCTTGTCCGGCGGAAACAGCTCGTCGAGCATGTCTGGAAGATCCTCCTGCAACCCCGGCTCAAACTCGATCGTGCCCACGGCCCCAGTACTCCCCACGTTATGAACGTGCACGAGTCCCTCGTGAAGTTCGGAATCCCGAACAATCGTCGTCACTGGATCCGTCAGGTTGTGCATGTCCCCGTGCCCGGCGGTCGAGAGTGCAATTCGGTCTTGGTGGGTGGGCATGACGGAGGCCGTTCTACAGCGAAGAAAGTGCGGGGCCCGCGAGACGGTGTACCGAAGGCCAGGAAGGAAAATCCCGCCCCCAGAATACGACCCGCGTACCCGCTTGGCAGAAGATTAGTGGTGCGTTCGAGGGGCCGACGGGCTGTTCCAGAATCACGAGAATCACGTCTCGAAGTCAGTTCCCCCAAACGACTCGTCCCAACTCCCATCCGTGAGGGCATCGAAAGCATCGTAGGCCGTCATGTCGTGCTGGATGGGCGTGACCGACACGTAACCCCGTTCAATGGCCGAGAGATCCGTCTCTTGCCCATCGTCGAGGTTCACGAAAGTCCCCGAGAGCCAGTAGTAGGGCCGGTCGGCCGGATCGGTGCGCCGGTCGAAGCCTTCTTCCCACCGCGCACGGGCCTGCCGGGTAAGCGCAATGCCCTTGATCTCGTCTTCGGGCAGGGCGGGTACGTTCACGTTGAGCAGCACGCCGCGCGGCAGTCCGTGCTCCAGTGCCCATTCAACAATGCGGCGCGACCAGCGCCCAGCCTCTTCAAATTGCGGCTCCGACCAGTCACACAGCGAAATCGCGAGTGCGTCGACCCCTAAGATGGACGCCTCCGTGGCGGCGCTCACCGTACCGGAGTAGAGCACATTGACGGCCGTGTTTGGCCCCTGGTTGATGCCGCTCACCACGAGGTCGGGTGGGGGGTCGAGAAGTTCGTGGCACGCCAGCTTCACGCTATCAGCGGGCGTGCCCGTCACCCCCCAGGCAGGCACGGGCCCGGACGGCACCTCAAAGGCGACGCTGTGGGCACGCACCGGGTCGCGCACCGTAATCGCGTGTCCTACAGCGCTTTGCTCGGTCGTGGGCGCCACCACAAAAAGCTCCCCCACCCCGTCGAGGGCGGTGGCCAGTGAGTGAATGCCCGGGGCGTGGATGCCATCGTCGTTGCACAGTAGAATGCGGGGCGCGGTGCCCGACGAAGATGCGCTCATCAGCACAAGGAACGAAGCAGGGGAGGACGAAGATTTCTGGCGTTCACGACGAGGCGGAATCAGTAGCTTTCGTCGTCGGTGGGAAACGATCGGTCCCGTACGTCCGACACGTACTCGCCAATCGCGTCGGTAATGGTCTCGTCGAGCCGGGCGTAGCGGCGTACAAACCGCGGATTGAAGTCGGTCGAGAGCCCCAGCGCGTCGTGCGACACTAGCACCTGGCCGTCGGTCTGGTCGCCGGCCCCGATGCCGATGGTCGGAATGGACAGCGACGCCGTGACCTCCGCCGCCAGCGTCGCCGGGATCTTCTCTAAGACGAGGGCAAAGCAGCCCGCGTCTTCCAGGCGTCTGGCATCCTCGCGCAGCTGATTGGCTTCTTCTTCCTCCTCCGCCCGCACCTGATAGGTGCCGAAGTTGTAGATGCTCTGTGGGGTGAGCCCCAAGTGTCCCATCACCGGAATTCCCGCCCTCACCATTCGCTCGACACTCTCTACAACGGCTGCGCCGCCTTCAAGCTTCACCCCATGAGCCCCCGTTTCCTTCATGACGCGAATGGCGGACTGGAGCGCCTCCTTTGGGTCGCCCTGGTAGGCCCCAAACGGCAGATCCACGACCACGAGCGACCGGTCGATTCCACGCACCACACACTGGGCGTGGTAAATCATCTGGTCGAGCGTCATGGGGAGGGTCGTCTCGTTCCCAGCCATGACGTTTGAGGCCGAGTCGCCGACGAGGAGCACGTCGACGCCCGCCCGGTCATAAAGACGAGCCGAGGTGTAGTCGTACGCGGTAAGCATGGCGATGGGGACGCCGGCGTCCTTCATTTCTTGAACGGTCTTCGTCGTGACGCGCGGCACGTTCGCGACATCCGGCGGGGAAGATTCATCGGCCATTGCGAGACAGAGACTGGTGAATAAATACAGCCGGGCGGCACACGGCCGCCCGGACACGAGTCCCCTGCTCCCGAATTTTGAGACCGCAGGGGGCGTAGAGATGCCTTGTAGTCGATACGAACGGGGAGCGACCGACTACTGGCCGCCGCCTCCACCACCGGCCGGCGGCGTCTGGTTCTGGTCAAGAGTGGGCGACGGTTCCCCGGGGGTCTGCGACAACGAGATGCCCAGTTCACTGGCCACGTCGCGCGTGATGTCCACGACCCGATCGCTCGTCTGGTCGTCGTAGAGCAGCACCTCGCGGCGAAGA
Organism: uncultured Bacteroidota bacterium; assembly: GCA_913055845.1. GTDB lineage: Bacteria > Bacteroidota > Rhodothermia > Rhodothermales > Salinibacteraceae > Salinibacter. The sequence continues at coordinate 23,214 of CAJXKO010000016.1, forward strand.
ACCGCCTCCAGTTCCTGCTGAGCCGCAACCTGGTCGATGGCCCCCTGAAGCTTCTCGAGCAGCGGCTGCATCATTTTCTGGCGCTGCTGCTGCATCTGGCGCTGACGCTCCTGAGTGGACTGCTGGAGTTCACGCTGTCGCTCCTGCAACTCACGCTGTCGCTCTGCCCGTGCCGAGTCATCCAACAGAGACTGCTGCTGCTGAAACTGCTGGACCCGCTTCTGAAACTGCTGGCGCTGCTGCTGGAGCTGGCGCTGCTGCTTCTTCATTGCCTGCTGCATCTGCTGCTGCACATCCTGCATGCCGGGCATGCTCACCAGGACCGCCCGCTGATCAACATATCCGATTCGTTGAGCCTGCGCCGGCGCCACGGCCACCGCGGCGACGAGAAGCAGCAGCGAAAGAACGCGAGAGAGTTGTTTTGACATAGCCATAGAACCTGTGCTGAGTGCTGGAATCTTTTCGAACGAACAACGATCCTGGGCTCAGGACCCTTCGGCATCGCTTCGCCGATCTTGGTTGGTGGTGATGCCGAGGGCCTCTAAGACCTGGCCATTAAGATTGTGCTCCTCCCGGGCGTACAGGAAAAGCATCTTCTTGCTCTTGTCGAATACGTAATCATACCCCTCCTCGGTCGCAACCTCTTCCGTCGCCGAAAGCACCCGCTTCTGAATCGGACGCATCAGCTTCTTCTGGCGTGTGTAGAGGCGCCCATCCGGCCCAAAGTAGCGCTCTCGAAGCCGCTCTACTTTCCGCTGGGCTTGCTCAATTGCGTCACGCTTCTGCTCGCGCTCCTCCTCGGTATACAGCAGCTCGGAGGCCTGATACTCGTCCCGTAGTTTCTGGACCGTTTTTTTCTGCTCCTTGATCTCTGCTCGCCACTGGTCTTCCAGCTTGTTGAGCTTCTGCTGCACAGAGGTATACTCGGGAAGCTCTTCGAGAATGGTCTCGGTGTCCACGTATCCAATCTTTTGCTGCGCCCAGGCCGGGGTTCTCCCTCCCCAAAGTGCCATCAGCACCACAGCCGCTAGCAGGACACGCCCGCCCAGGACGCGCCGCCTGGGTCGAGGCCTCGCATCACTGGTCTGATTAGGCATACTGTGCGTGACTCAATGAAGGGCCCGCGGCGCAAGCAAGGACTTAACGTCCTCCTCCCCCAAATCCTTGCCCCAGCGAGAACTGGAAGGTCCACCCCGGCTGGCCACTGTCCCCCTCGAGGGGCACGTACTCGTCGAAGTTATAGCCGTAATTGAACTCGATCAGGCCGACGATGGGAAGAAAGAGTTTGACCCCGAGCCCGGCCGAGCGGAAGAGATCGGCTGGGCTGTACGTGTTCAGACTGCTCCACGCGTTGGCCGCATCGAGAAACAAGTAGGGACGGGCCTGCAACTGCTGCGACTCCACGGCCTTCCAGCGAAACTCGGAGGTGTACTTGTTCAGCACCTGCCCACCCTGCGGCCGAAGGGTGCCCCGTGACCCGCGCACGAGCGGTCCGATCACGCCCCGTGGGTACCCGCGCATGTAGACGGGATCCGTGCCGAACGTCCCCCCCTGGTAATCAAACGGCGTTCCGCCCACCTCAAAGGTCTCGAAGCGGACCGTCTCGCCGGTGATCGACCCAATGTACCCAAAGTCGGTGCCCATACCGAACGAGAAGTTCTCCCCGATCGGCACATTCCAGTTGGTGTTAAACCGCCACTTATGGTACTGCACGAGATCGCCAATCGGGGGGGCCAGCTCCACCGACAGGGAGACTTGCGAGCCTCGTCGGGGGAATCTGGGGTTGTCCACGGAGTTGCGGCTCAGGGACTGCCGGATGGTGACCGACTGATTAGTCCCGAAGGGAACGGTGGAGAACAGAGGATCAGGCCCGGGGGTGGACGGATCGTTGCCCCGGTTGTTGTAGAGCTGGTACCCCACTCGCGTCCCCGTCATGAACTTGTCGTCCGGCCAGTCGAGCCGCTGCCGCACGAAGAAGTTCGCGGAGAAGCTTTCGAACTTCCCGTCTTCCACGCTTTGGGTACGGGTCCCGAAGATTGAGCGCGTGTACTTCGAGTACGATACCGACCCCCCGACAGGGGTGGGACTTCCCCCAAACCATGGCTCCGTAAAGGAGAGCGAGTAGTTCTGGTAGAACGTGCCGTTGGTCCGTACATTCACGCTAAGTTTTTGTCCATCCCCAGAGGGCAAGGGGCGCCAGGCGCCGGGGTCGAAGAGGTTCTGCGCGGAGAAGTTGTTGAACTGAAATCCGAGCTGCAGCACAAGCCCGAACTGGCCGAAGGTCCCCGAAAGCTGCAACTGATCGCTCCCTGTCTCCTCGACGCTGTACGTCAGATTTGCCTGTTTCTCCTCCTGGTCCACACTGATGTCGGGCCCGCCCGAGAGCGACTGCTTGCTGAAGTACTCCAGTTGGCTCAGTCGGCGAATCGACTCTTGAATGGCACTTCGGCTGAAGCGATCGCCCGGAACGGTGTAGAGCTCCCGTCGGATCACGTAATCTTTGGTCTTCGTGTTGCCGGCAATCTCAATCTCTCCAAAGTTGTAGACCTCCCCTTCCCGTACGTCCATGGTGATGTCGAGAGAATCGTCCCCCACCACCCGAACCGTAGGCTGCACGTCGGCGCGCATGTATCCGCGGTCCATGTAGAGCCCAAGCACCCCGCTCTGCCGCTGTCCACCGTATAGGTTTTCGTCAAGCGCCTTCCCATTGTACACCTCTCCCTCGGAAAGCCCGAGGCGCTGGGTGAGGACGCGATCTGGATAGATGCTATTCCCTTCCCACGTGATGTCGCTCACGTAATAGCGATTGCCCTCCCGCACCTCTACATCGATTCCCAGTCCTTCGTCTCCGATGTAGTAGATCGAGTCCTGAACGATCTGGGCATCATAGTACCCGTGCTCTCGGTAGTGATCGATGACCCGCTCAAGGTCCTCTTCGTAGGCGTTCCGCTTGAACTTCTCCCCCTTCCAGAAGCGCCACCATCGATTCTCACGCGTTTCTTCCATGGCCCCTCGCAAGTCTCCGTCGTCGAACTGCTCGTTTCCGAGAAAGCGGATGCGCTCGACCTCAATCTTCTCCTTCCGGTCTACATTGAAGGTGAGATTGACGCGGTTCCCGCTCGTCTCCGTGCGTCTCACGTCGACCGACGTCCGGAGGTAGCCCTCTTTCTCGTAGAAGTTCTTAATAATCTGCTTCGACCGATCCACGTCGGACGGTCGTACGGAGGTGCCTTTCAACAAAGGTATTTTCTTCTTCAAGTCCTCCCGGTCCCCTCCATCGATGCCCTCCAACGTGTAGGTACCGAGTGTGGGCTCGGGGGTCACCTCAATCACCAGCGTGATGTTGTTGCCGCTCTGGTTGGTCCGGTAGATCGCCACATCGGAGAACATCCGAAGTTCGTAAATGGCGCGGATGGCCTGAGCCACCGCATTCCCAGCCGGAAGCGAAATCTGCTGGCCCTGCGTGAGCCCGCTCGACTGGATCACGAATTGGCGAGTTTGCTCGTCCTCGATCCCCTTCACACGGATGTCCTGAATTACGTAATTCGAGGGGACCGAAGCCGTAGCCCCCCTGGATCCGGGAGTCGAGGTCGGGGCTTGGGCAGCGGTTGAAAGAACGCCCCCGAGGAGAAGGGCAAGGGCGATTGCAAGCGACCGCAGACGCATACCGATTGGGTGCTCGTTTGAGGACCACGCGAGTGTCAATCAGCCCGGTACAACTGGGCTGGAAGCAGGCAGTTTCGGGGTGGAGGACTTCCTACGCTCCCATAACGTACCTTCCCCGGGAATTATTCTCCCGAGCAGGCAGCGCCCCAATTGGCTCGTTGCCACCACCGGGAGACCAATAGCCCAAAGTTTGCCTCCTGGGCTATGGTTTGTCGGGCGTTCCTTCCGTATTGTTACTCTCGACACGCCCAAAGCGACGATCCCGGTCTTGGTAACTCCGAATGGCCCCGTACAGCTGGTCTCGACGGAAGTCGGGCCAAAAGTCTTCGGTAATATAAAGCTCCGTATAGGCACTCTGCCAGAGCAGGAAGTTGGACAGCCGGTATTCCCCCCCCGTTCGCACCAGCAAGTCCGGGTCGGGCATTCCTTGAGTATCGAGTTCCTCCTCCAGGCGGGAAGCGTCTATGTCCTCCGGTGCAATCGTGCCCGCTGCCACCTCAGCGGCAAGAGCCTGAGCAGCCTGCAGAATCTCCCACCGACCACTGTACGAGAGCGCCAGAGTCAAGGTCATTCGTTGGTTCTCGGCCGTGTCGCGCTTGGTCTGCTCCAGGGCCTCCTGGCACGAACCGGGGAGCTCGGACAAATCCCCGATGGTGCGCAGTTTTACTCCGTTTTCCATGAGCGTAGAGCGCTCCTTCTGAACGGTGCCCACCAGCAGCTCCATGAGGGCGTCGATCTCGGAATCAGGCCGCTCCCAGTTTTCCGTGCTAAAGGTATAGAGCGTTAAGAAGTCAATCCCAAGTTCAGCACACGCCTCCGTAATCTCACGCACCGAAGTCACCCCCTCGTGATGTCCCACGACGCGGGACTCGCCTCGCTCCTGGGCCCACCGCCCATTCCCGTCCATGATGCAGGCAATGTGGGTGGGCAGCGATCCGCGGCTCTTCAGGGACTGTTGCCGCCGCTCGTCCCGATCATCCGAAGACTCAGGCGGTGCTGACGCATTGGTCGTGTGTCGGGGCGATTCCATAAGACTTATCGTATCTCCGACCGATACTTGTAAGACAAAGCAACTGCCATTTTCCCACAGGACTCCCGGGCTGCGGTGACACTGCGGCCATGAGCCGCACCGAGTCGGTGCCTCCATAACGGGACCAGCCTACAAGTGCTCCTGGGTCTCGGGCCGCAGGCGTGGGCGACTGCTGCGATGGGCAAACCAAATCGTAACGTAGGGGCAGTCGGAGCAAAGGTCAACGCACCTGTATACACATTTTGTGTCAACGGACGTCGCCAAACGCCCGGAGGCACTGGCCCAGTCCGTAGCCTGAGGGCTGCACGAGCATGGACGTGCGGCCGGGGAGCACTCACGCGTGCGCCATGTAAGCTTATAGACGCAGAATGTCGTTAAAGATTAGGAACGCCATGAAGCCAATTAGGAGAATCATCCCGACCTGCTGAGCCACGAGCCGTACCCGCACTGAGGGCCGACGGCGGGTGACTGCTTCGTACAGGAGAAACAGAAGCTGTCCGCCGTCTAGGGCCGGGATGGGCAAAATATTCATGATGGCGAGCGTAATGGAAAGAGCCGCCACGAGCCTCCAATAGGGGATGGATCCGGCCGAGGCAGCCTGGCTCGTCACCTGTGCAATCATGACCGGTCCCCCCAAGCTGTCGGTCAGGCTGTCTCGTCCCTCCGCAATCCGCTTCAGGGTGACGACAATGTTGCGGGCATAGCTCCAGGTCTCGCTCACGCCAACCGACAAGGCCTCTAGGGGACCATACGTGGTGGTCCGGACCCCAAACTCCTGAAACATCATCTGCCGGGTGAGGCCTCGCACCCCGAGCAAGTACCGGTCCCGGTCCTCACTGTACCGTGCCGCAACATCCGCCGTCAGGATATGCCCGGCAGCGGTCTCACGCACGAGAGTGGCCGTGCCCGGATCGGAGCGCGCACCGACCAACGAATCGGGCCGAACCCACCGGATCGTGACGGGCGCCCCTTCCGCCTGCTGCAACAGGGCACTCATCTCGCTCCAGAACCGAACCGTATCGGCCCCGATGGAGACAATTCGGTCCCCCGCCTGAAGCCCCGCGGAGTCGGCAGGACTGTCCTTCACAACCCCTCCAATGAGGGGCGGCTGAAAGCCAAGGCCTGGGAAATACTGCGAAGGCTGGTCGCTATCTCGGGCCCGGCTGAGCCGCGAAATGATGTCGGGCGGGCCAACCAGTGTGGTGTCCCGTCCGTCCCGTCGCACCGTAATCGTAAGCGAGTCCGCCGCGATGAGCGACGAGGGGGTCATCTGGTCGAAGCGTTCGAACGCGGTTCCGTTGACCCGCCGGATTTGATCACCAGTGCGCAGCCCCACGTCGTGCGCCACTGAGCCCTCCTGTACGTAGATCTGCTTCACGTTCTCTGCGGGAATATACGAGTCCCCCTGGCTCCAGCTGATGCCGCCAAAAATGATGGCGGCGAGAATAGCATTGAAGACAACCCCCGCACTAATGACGATAATGCGCTGCCAGACGGGCTTGGCCCGAAACTCCCAAGGCTCCGGGGCCGCTTCTGTATGATCGGTATCGAGGCTCTCGTCTATCATGCCGCTAATCTTCACGTATCCCCCAAGAGGAGTCGCCCCAACGGCATACTCGGTATCCCCGTACTTGCGACCGAGAATCGTGGGGGGAAACCCAATGGAGAACCGCTCCACCCGCATCCCAAAATACTTGGCGGTAAGGAAGTGGCCCAGTTCGTGGACGAACACCAGAATGGTGAGCGCCACGAGAAACCACAGGGTGGAGGAGAGCAGACTGATAACAACGTCCATGTGGGGAAGCAACTGACCAAACAACCGCAACGGGTACCCACGGGCAGGGGGAGGGGAAGACTTCGCGGATACCCGTGGTCTAATTTGGTGTCGGCAAGGCGAGTTCCTTTACCAGGTGGCGGGCCTCCCGGTCCGCGTCCACGAGGACCTCGAGCCCAGGATCGGAGTGAACAGGCAGCCGCTCCAGGGCCGTTTCCACCGCCCGCGGAATGTCCGTGAAGCCAATTTCCTCGTTCAGGAAGCGCTCGACCGCCACTTCGTTGGCGGCGTTGAGAACAGCGGGCGCCGTACCGCCAGCCTGAAGGGCCTCATAGGCGAGTCGGAGGCACGGAAACTTCTGTGGATCGGGCCGCTCGAAGTCGAGCCGAGAGAGGGCGCCCCAGTCCAGTCGCTCGTGGGGTGCGGGCCAGCGCGCCGGAAAGCTGAGCGCGTACTGGATAGGCACCTTCATGTCCGGCACGCCAAGCTGCGCCTTCACGGCTCCGTCCGCAAACGACACCATCGAGTGCACGATGGATTGGGGGTGGACCAGGACTTCAATCTGGTCGACGTTGAGATCAAAGAGCCACTTCGCCTCAATCACCTCCAGCCCCTTGTTCATCATGGTGGCGGAGTCGATCGTAATCTTTGGTCCCATCGACCAATTCGGGTGATCCAGTGCCTCTTTTACCGTCACGTCGGGAAAAGTCTCAGCCGGACGGTCCCAGAAGGGCCCCCCGGACGCAGTAAGTACTACGTCCTCCACGGAGCGCTCGGCCTCGCCGGCCATGCACTGAAAAATGGCAGAGTGCTCGCTATCAACCGGGAGCAACTGACCTCCCCCCTCCTCCAGCGCCTGGGTGACCAACGCTCCCCCCACCACGAGGGTCTCCTTGTTGGCGAGGGCCACCTGCTTGTCCGCCCTCAGGGCCTCCAGCACAGGCCGGAGTCCGGCGAAGCCCACGACGGCCCCCATCACAACGTCCACGTCCGACCGACTGGCCACAGCACAGAGGCCCTCTGTCCCGACCCGGATATCCACCTCCGATGCAGCGCCCGACAACTCCCGCTTTAGAACTTCGGCTCGCTCGGGCGCCCCCACCGCAACACATGCCGGACGAAACTCGCGCACTTGGTCGGCGAGGAGCTCCACGTTGCTGTCACAGGTGAGCGCCTGCACATCGAACCGATCGGGAAAAAGACGCACGACGTCCAGGGTCTGTGTGCCCACCGAGCCAGTGGCCCCTAGGATTGCAAGTCCACGAGTGGCATCGGCGGCGCCGTTCTGAGAAAGGCGTTGCATCGGGTCGCGGTGCTGTCCAGAGAAAAGGGAACAGATGCGATGGAGTAGGACGCTCGGTGCGCTGACTGGATTCCGTCTCGGGGAAACGTCCGTCTCGGGCGCGGCGTAGGATGCTACTCGTAATTGCAAGCATTGCTTCGGCCCTCGAAGTTCCGCGGGCGTCCACTATTTTCCGCACGGATTTCCCCGACCCATTCCGTGACGCAGCACGCCCCCTTCCTGCGCCAGTTCGCCGGGCTGATGTCGCTCGTCCGCGCCCTCCTCGTGTCGTTCGTCCTGTTATTGGTGGGAGGGTTCGTGGCGGCCACACAGGCTCAACAGGCCGATAGCACCCAACTGCGACGGTTCCAACGGGCCAACGCGCATGTCCGATCCGGAGATTACGAACGGGCCATCAAGCTGCTGAAGAACCTGTACGCGGACGCTCCCCAAAATACTGCCTTCTACCGGAAGCTGAAGGATGCCTATGAAAGCGTCAAGCGCTACGACGACGCGATCCGACTGGTCGACGACCGCATCGGGGACTCCCCCACCGTCCCGCTTCTCTCGGAGAAGGCCCGTCTGCAGTACCAAAAGGAGGCTATAGAGACAGCGAACGAGACCTGGGACCGGGCCCTCCGCCTCGCCCCCAACAACCCACAGACTTACCGAACGGTCTACGAAACCCTGATCGACCTCCGCCACTTCCGCAAGGCAATTGCGGTATTGAAGCAGGGGCGGTCGACCCTAGAACAACCAGACGCCTTCCGCACCGAACTGGCTTACCTGTACGGCCTGGACGGGCAGTTTCGCAAGAGCATGCGCGAGTACGTGGAGCTCCTCGCGGAGGCGCCGAAGCGGGTCGGCTACGTACAGAATCGACTCCGGACCTTCGTGGAGCAGGACCAGGGCATTGCCGCCAGCATTGCCGTCCTCAACCAAACCGTCGAGGACGCCCCACTGAACCGGGCGTACCGGGAGCTTCTGGCCTGGCTCTACATGGAGCAAAACGACTACGACGCTGCGTTCGACGTCTACCGCGCACTCGACCGTCTCGGGGAGCAAAAGGGCCGACTCTTGTTTCGGTTTGCCCGCAAAGCCGGGGACGCGCAGCGGTACGATGTGGCCACTCAGGCATGCGAGGCCGTGCTGGAGCGCTATCCCAACTCGGGCGTGGCACCCAACGCGCAGATGGCCCTCGGCACCCTGTACCGGCAGTGGGCCGATGCAGATACAGACACGACCACAGTTGCACAGGATTCGGCGCGCTACGACCGTGCCCGGACGGCATACCAGGCCTTCTTACAGTCCTCTCCCGGCCATTCGGACTATCCCGAAGGGCTTCTCAAGCTCGGTACCCTCCAGTTGGAGACCTACTTTGCCCTCGATGAGGCTGCTTCGACATTCGACCAGCTCGTCTCGGACCACGCCCAAACCGAAGCCGCCGAGCGCGGGCAGTACCATCAGGCCCGCCTCGCACTTTTTCGAGGAAACCTCGAACGTGCCCGCCTGCTCTTTTCGCGGGTCGCCGACCACGCGCAGGACAGCGACCTTGCCGACCGGGCGCGTTACGAAATCGCGCTTCTTCATTTTTACCAAGGCGAATTTGACGCCGCAAAGGCTCGGGCCGAGGCAACCAGCGAAAATCCCGCCGCGGACGTGACCAACGATGCCATCGAACTCAAGACCCTTCTGCAGGAGAACCGCGGCCCCGACTCGCTCGACGCCGCCCTCCACTCATTTGCCCAGGTCCGGCTTTTCAAGCGTCAGCGGGCGTACGGGAAGGCCCTCGATCAACTCGACAGTCTCGAACAGGCCCACTCTCAGCACCCGCTCGTCGATAATGTGCGCTTCCAGCGTGGTATGATTCATCTCGCAAGGCGCGACACCTCAGCGGCCCTGTCTGCCTTCCGGATGGTGCCCGAGCGCCACCCTCGAAGTCCGTACGCCGACCGGAGCCTCTTCCGGGTCGGGACGCTTCTGGAGTCACGCGGACGCCCGGCAGAAGCCGCTTCAACCTACAGCCGCCTCCTCACCGAATACCCCAAGTCCCTATTGGCCCGGAAGGTGCGAGGACGGCTTCGGGCTCTTCCCCAGCCTCAAGGTTAGGGCCGCCTTCTGCTCGCTCCTTGCCCTTCCCCTAAAAAGTAACGGTGCACGACGATGCGCCTCCGAACCTTTTATTCGACGGCCCTCGCCCTTCTTCTCTTGTCCCTCACGGCCCCGTCCACCTCGGCCCAAGACCTCCTGATCCCGATGGACGAGCAGCAGGAAAATCACTTGAAGGCATACGGCGCCGTGTACGCCACGCTTCAGGACGGTCAAACGGTGGACTGGCTCCTCAACTACCGCGGAGGTGCGTTTCTTACGACGGCAACCGAGACCATTCAGCGCGAGCTGCAGGTCCGGGGTGTCTCCTTTACTCAGGTACCCGCGGGCCAGGCCGCCACCATTCTCTCGAAGGTGGAGTCGGACGGCAGCAACAAGGCGGTGGTGCCCCTAGAGAAGGCGCCGGAGATTGCCGTTTACGCCCCCGACGGTGCCGTGCCCTGGGACGATGCGGTGCGCCTAGCCCTGGAGTACGCCGAGGTCCCCCACGACGTGATCTACGACGAAGAAGTCCTCAACGGTGAGCTCTCCTCCTACGACTGGGTGCATCTCCACCACGAGGACTTCACAGGCCAGTTTGGCAAGTTCATCCGCTACCGCAACGAGCCCTGGTACATCCAGAAGCAGCAGAAGGCCGAAGCAGCGGCCGAAGAGTTTGGCTTCCGGAAGGTTAGTCAACTCAAACTGGCCGTGGCCCAGCGGCTCAAGCAGTATGTCTCGCAGGGTGGCTTCCTGTTCTCCATGTGCTCCGGTACCGAAACCTTCGACATTGCCTTGGCCGCCCACGACACAGACGTGGTGCCCAAGGCCTACGATGGGGATCCGGTAGACCCGAACGCACTGCAGCAACTGGACTACGGCAATACACTCGCCTTCCGCAACTTTACCCCCAACCTCAACGCCCGCGAATACTCGCACTCCGACATCGACGTGGGGCCTCCGCCCTCCAAGATGCGGGACCCATCGCTCGACTACTTCACGCTGTTCGAATTCAGTGCCAAGTGGGATCCTGTGCCCACGATGCTCACTCAAAACCACGTCGCAACGGTAAAGGGATTTGTGGGGCAGACCACGGCCTATAGCGAAGACGTGCTAAAGGAGGACGTGGTGGTGCTGGCCGAGGCGCCGGATCGTCCTCAAGTGCGCTACATCCACGGCACCCACGGGAAGGGCACCTTTACGTTTTACAGCGGCCACGACCCAGAGGACTACCAGCACTTTGTGGGGGACCCGCCCACCGATCTCTCGCTCCACCCCAACTCGCCCGGTTACCGGCTCATCCTGAACAACATTCTCTTCCCGGCGGCCAAGAAGAAAAAACAGAAGACGTAGCCCCTCCTTTCTCTTCCCCCTGCTTCTCCCCTATGCCCCCCGACCGCTCCGCCAATCCGGTATCCCACTCTCGCTGCAAGATGACTGAGATCGTGTTGCCCAACGACACGAATGGCCTGGGTAACATGATGGGCGGGCGGTTGCTGCACCTGATGGACAAGTGCGCGGCCATCTCGGCCCAGCGGCACGCCCACCGGGTCTGCGTGACCGCTGCCGTGGACAACGTCGAGTTTCAGTCCGCCATCCAGGAAGGGGAAGTGGTGGTCATCGAGAGCCACGTGAACCGCGCTTTCCACACCTCAATGGAAGTAGAACTCAACGTGTGGGCCGAAAATCCCTTGGAGGAGACCGAGCGCAAGTGCAACCGTGCCTTCTACACGTATGTGGCCTTGGACGACGAGGGGGCCCCGGTGCCCGTCCCCGATGTACAGCCGGAGACGACCAAAGAACAGGAGCGCTACGAGGCCGCCGCCAAGCGTCGCGACATCCGCCTCGTGCTGGCGGGTCGGCAGGGCTTAGACGAAGCCTCGAGCCTTAAAGAGGATATGCTCACGGCGCTGCAACGCTCGACGGATCTTCCTGGATGAATGAAATGGGTCGTGCTGCGGGACCGGACCCAGACCTTCCGCCTGTGGGCGTCGTCTCTCCTGGCCGTCATCGGGGCCAGTCTTCTTCTGCTCCCCTCTGCCTCCGCCCAGCGACAGCCCGGCGCGACCGGCGTCGGGTTTCAGGTGGGGCAGCCGGGAGGACTCGTCCTCAAGCTGTACCAGCCGGACTCAGTGGCCTACGACGCGGTGCTGACGTCCGACGCCGATGATTTTGCGGTCGCCCACGTTCACCGTTTGTGGGAGCGAGCCCTCCCCAACTCGCCCCTACACTTTTACCTTGGCCCCGGTCTCATGGCAGGCGCCGGGCGCCTGTCGAGCACGCCCCGCCTGCGTCTCGGCCTGAGTACCGAAGCTGGACTCAATTTTTACGCCGAACGGTTCGAGGTCTTCTTGCATCTAACGCCCACCCTCCGGTTCTTACCCACGAGTCACGTGGCCCTCGACGGCAACGTCGGCCTCCGCTACTACCTTCGCTTTCCCTAACGGGTGGGTGCCTCTCGACCAACACTTCTCGCTGCTTTATGCTGTCAACCCGCGTCCTTCTTACCGGCGCCAACGGCCTCCTCGGGCAGGCAATGGTGCGACGATTGGGCCCGGACGCCGACTACACTGTTCTCGCCACGGCACGGGACGAGACGCCCCGGTTCGAGAAAGGCCTTTGCCGCTACACCCATCTGGACGTAACCCAACCCAGCGAAGTAACCGCAGTGGTCGAGGACTTTGGGCCGCACGTGGTGGTGAACTGCGCCGCCATGTCCGACGTGGCGGCCTGCGACGAGCACCGCAGCGACGCCTGGGCCGTAAATGCCCGGGCCGTGAAGACGCTTGCGAAGGAGTGCCGCCAGACCGGTACCCGGTTGGTGCAGGTCTCGTCCGACTTCGTATTCAACGGAAAGCGCGGACCATACAACGAAACCGCCCGTCCCGACCCGGTCAACTACTACGGCCGCTCTAAACTCGCAGGCGAAAACCACCTCCGCGAATCCGGACGGTCCAACTGGGCCCTCGTCCGCACCGTGCTGCTGTACGGGCCTGCTCGGGACCTGAGCCGGTTCAACATCGTCCGCTGGATCATCGACCAGCTGTCGGCCGGAGAGACGCTTCACATGGTGGACGACCAGCATCGCACGCCCACACACGTTGACGACCTGGCGACCGGTATCGAACAACTGATATCTCGGGAGAAGACCGGCATCTACCACATGTCCGGCCCCGACCTCGTGTCGATCTACGAGTTGGCCTGCATGGTGGCCGAGGTGTTTGATCTCGACGCCTCGCGCATCGAGTCCGTGTCGAGTGATTTTTTTGAGGACGAGGTAGAGCGCCCTTCGCATACTGGGTTCCTCCTTGACAAAGCCCGGGCGGAGCTTGACTACGACCCGCGCTCCCTCAAGAACGGCCTGCGTGATCTTAAAGAGCGCCGCTCCCACCAGACCCCGTAAGCCTCGCTCCCCTCACACACCCTCGCTTTCGCATCTCATGATCGACCTCGATACTGTCCGCAACCATCCCCGCCGCGTGAAAGAGGCCCTCCGCGCCAAAGGCCTAGGCTCCCCCGACCTCGTGGACACGCTGTTGGAGGTCGACGAAACCCGCCGGGCCGCCGTCACGGAACTGCAGGAGACCCAGTCGCGGCAGAATGACCTGTCGCAGCAAATTGGCACCCTCAAGCGGGAAGGGAAAGACGAGGCGGCGGAGGAGATTATCGAGAAAACCAGCCAGATGAAAGAGACAATCAAACGCCTCAAGGACGAAGTGCAGGACGCCGAGACGCGGCAGGAAGAGCTCGTTCTCAAGCTGCCAAACATCCCGCATCCCAGCGTGCCAGTGGGAGCGGACGAGAGCGACAACGAGGTGGTGGAGACGTTTGGCAACCCGCCCACCTTCGACTTCGATCCGGCCCCGCACTGGGAACTGGCCGACCGGCACAATCTCGTGGACCTAGAGCGGGGAGCCAAGGTGACGGGGAGCGGGTTTCCTTTTTACCTCGGCAAAGGGGCGCGTCTTCAGCGGGGCTTGCTCAACTTCTTCTTGGACCGGGCCCGCGAGCGGGGCTACACCGAGATGCAGTCCCCCCTCTTCGTAAACCCCAAGAGTGCGGAGGGTACCGGCCAACTGCCAGACAAGGACGACCTGATGTACGAGGTCCCGCGGGACGACTTCTATCCCATCCCCACCGCCGAGGTCCCCGTCACCAACTTCCACCGCGACGAGATCCTCTCGGCCGACGACCTGCCGCGCCAGTACTGCACCTACTCGCCCTGCTGGCGCCGCGAGGCCGGCAGCTACGGCTCGGAGGTGCGCGGCCTCAACCGCCTCCACCAGTTCGACAAAGTCGAACTCGTTCGCATTGTGCACCCCGACGAGAGCTACCGGGCACTCGACGAACTCCTTGAGGACGCGGAGAGTGCCCTCGATGCGCTCGACCTCCCCTACCGCCGCCTGCTCATGTGCACCGGCGACATGGGCTTTACCCAAGCCAAAGTGTACGACCTGGAGGTGTGGAGCGCCGCCCAGGAGCGGTGGCTGGAAGTATCTTCGGTCTCTAACTTCGAGGCCTTCCAGGCACGTCGCATGCAGATTCGCTACCGGCCGGAACCAGAGGCCAAACCCGAACTGGTGCATACCCTCAACGGTAGCGGCCTCGCCTTTCCCCGCATCGTGGCGGCCCTTCTCGAAAATAATCAGCAACCCGACGGCTCCATTGAACTGCCGGAGGTCCTACACTCGTATACTGGCTTCGCCCGTATTGAGGCGGAGGCGTGAGATGAGGCGTGACTTGATTCCACGGGGATCCCCGCGGGCATCACGCTGGCATCGCCCGTTCCGGCTCGCCCTGCAGGAACGCCTCAGCACGTCGCACCATCTCTTTGCTCCCGATAAACAGGGGTGTGCGCTGGTGTAGCTTCTCGGGAGATTTTTCTAGAATCCGGGTGTGGCCGTCGGAGGCCGCCCCACCCGCCTCCTCGGCGATGAAGCCCATGGGATTGGCCTCGTACATGAGCCGTAGTTTGCCCTCGGGACTGCCCTCGGTGGCGGGGTACATATAGATGCCCCCCTTCAGGAGGTTGCGGTGAAAGTCCGAGACGAACGACCCGATGTAACGCGTCTTCGCGGGCCGGTTCGTCTCCGGATCCTGCTGCTGCAGCCAGTCGAGGTATTCGCGCAGCCCCCCCTCAAAGGAATGGTAATAGCCGCTGTTGATGGAAAAGATGCGGCCCCGATCCGGCGTTTGCAGATCCGGGTGGGACAGCAAAAACTCACCAATGGAAGGGTCGAGCGTGAAGCCGTTCACGCCGTTGCCCGTGGTGTACACCAGCATCGTCGAAGAGCCATAAACAATGTATCCGGCAGCCACCTGCTCCGTACCCGACTGCAGGGCCGCCTTGGGATCGGGCTTTTCTTCATCGTATCCGTCCGGCAGACGGTAGATGCTAAAGATGGTGCCCACCGACACGTTCACGTCGATGTTGGAGGAACCATCGAGCGGATCGAGCAGCACGATGTACTGACCGTCCCCTTCCTGTGAAACGCTGCTCAACGGAATTGCCTCGGCGTGCTCCTCCGACCCAATGAGACAGCACTCCCCCCCCCTTCGCAGGGCCTGTACAAACTCGCGGTGGGCGAGGGCGTCCATCTTTTGCTGCACCTCGCCCTGCACGTTGGTCTCCCCCGTGCTCCCGTACACGTCGATGAGCCCGGCGCGCCGCATGTCACGGTTCACAATCTTGGCCGCCAGGCTAATGTCGCGGAGGAGGCGCGAAAACGCCCCCGTCGAATGGGGAAACGAGTCCTGCCGTTCGATAATGAATTGCTCCAGGGTCTTGAACGTGCCAAGTTCTCCTTCCGGAGAACCGTCCCCAGCGTGAGACGAAGCGCCGTCCGGTCTAGTGTAACCAGTCATGATTGATACAGATCTGTGTAAGCAAGCCGAAGAGATGACCGTCGTGATCTACAACGTACGAGGTT
The DNA here is from genome assembly GCA_913055845.1 of uncultured Bacteroidota bacterium. Taxonomy (GTDB): domain Bacteria; phylum Bacteroidota; class Rhodothermia; order Rhodothermales; family Salinibacteraceae; genus Salinibacter. Next base: position 38,984 of record CAJXKO010000016.1, read on the forward strand.
TTGGAAGCGGTTCCAAGCCGCCGAGGAGGAGGATTGGATTGCAGCCCCCTGCGTGAGTGGAGGAATTCGTCTCGTCACCAGAAGCGGCGAACAACCACAAAGCATGAACGACCGGCGTCGGCTACAGGAGGGCGCGGAGTTCTAGCTGGTGCACGATGCGTTGCGTGTTTGGGGCCTCGGTGGTGTCCGCCTCGAGGTCCGCAAGCATACGTGTCAAGTCCGTCGGGGTGTCCACGTCGTACCACTGCGGGAGAATCGTGAGATGAGCGTCGGTCCGCTCAGCCCGGGCAAGCGTGTCGGTGAAGACCCGCGAGTGGCTATAGGTCATGTCGTCGAACAGTTGCGGATAGTAAGCGCTCATGCCGATTAGGTAGAACCCGCCGTCTTGGGTCGGGCCGAGGCAGAGAGCCTCCGCCTCATCGAGCGCCTGCTCAGCCTGTCGGAGGAAGGAGACGGGAAGCGTCGGGTGATCGCTGCCCATGAGCAGCGCCCGGTCGTACCCGGCACGCAAGGTATCGGCAAACGCCGACCGCATCCGGGCCCCGAGGTCGTCCCCGGACTGGGCATGGAGCGTCACCTCACTCGGCAATCCGTCGAACCCATCATCCGGAAC
>CAJXKO010000017.1 GCA_913055845.1 uncultured Bacteroidota bacterium
GAGCCCGCTTGCCGGCCGAGGCATAATCATCACTTGCTCGGGGGACCGCGCTCACGTGGGACCACCCCGAGTCTGTGTGGGGCCGGAACGGGGGGCGCAGAGGAGGAGAAAAACAGGGGACACTCGTCTTACGAGGCGAGTCGCTTCCGTCGGGCCACGTGGGCGGGCGGCTCCACGTCGGGCGGGAGGTCGAGTCGGAGGGCGAGTTCCTCCAGCTGCTCGGGGTCCACCCAGTCGGGCGATTGCACCATGGGCTCCTTGCCGCTCTGCGTCTTGGGGAAGGCGATGACGTCCCGCAGCGAGTTGGCCCCGGCCAGGAGCATGACGAGGCGGTCGAGACCCAGCGCGATGCCGCCGTGCGGCGGGGCGCCGTAGCGGAGGGCATCGAGGAGGAAGCCAAAACGGTTCTCGGCTTCTTCCTCGTCGATTCCGAGCACGTCGAACACCTTCATCTGCGTCTCGCGGGTGTGAATGCGGATGGAGCCGCCGCCAATCTCGTTGCCGTTCAGCACGAGATCGTAGGCGCGCGCCTGCACTCGGGTCGGGTCGTCGTCGAGCCGGTCGACGTCGTCGGGATGCGGAGCGGTAAAGGGGTGGTGCATAGAGACGGGCCGCCCGGCCTCTTCGTCGTACTCCATGAGCGGGAAGTCGGTGACCCAGAGGAAGGCGTCTTCGCCTTCGTCGGCGGGGGGGCGCAGGTCGAGTTCTTCGCCCAAGTGGAGGCGAAGGGCCCCGGCCTGCTCATAGACGATCGGTGGGTCGCCGGCCAACGTGAGAATCAGATCACCCGCCTCGGCTCCGACTTGCTCGGCCGCCTGTCGACCGTACTCGTGGGGCAGCGCGTCGCTACTTAGGTTCTGCGCAAGGCTAGAACCGTCGCTCGGCAGCTGGAAGTAGATGAGTCCAGCGGCGCCGATTTCGTCGGTCACGTAGTCCTCCAGCCGATCCATCGCTGCGCGGCCCCGGTCGCCCTCGCCCGGCACCCGGATCGCCACGATACGCCCCCCGTCGTCCACGATCGACTCGAAGACGCGGAAGCCGCTGCCGTCGAAGCAGTCGCTCACATCGTGCAACTCCAGGCCGAAGCGCGTGTCAGGTTTGTCTGTGCCGTAGGTGCGCAGCGCCTCGTCGTAGGTCATGCGCGGGAAGGGCGTCTCCAGTGTCGTGTCCTCCAGGTCCGCCCAAAGGTCCGCCATGAGACCCTCCGTCAGCTCGTACACCTGCTCCTCGGTGGCGAAGGTCATCTCCACGTCGATCTGCGTGAACTCGGGCTGTCGGTCGGCGCGCAGGTCCTCGTCGCGGAAGCACTTCACGATCTGGACGTAGCGGTCGAGCCCGCCCACCATGAGGAGCTGCTTGTACGTCTGCGGCGACTGCGGCAGCGCGTAGAAGCGGCCCGGGTGCAGGCGGCTCGGGACTAGGAAGTCGCGCGCGCCCTCCGGTGTCGATTTCATGAGCACCGGTGTCTCCACCTCCAGAAAGTCGTGCCGGTCAAAGTAGCGGTGGGTCGTCTGGTAGAGGCGGTGGCGCAGGATCATGTTCTCCTGCAGCTCCGGCCGCCGGAGGTCCAGGTAGCGATGCTTCAGGCGCAGATCCTCGTTCGTATTCATCTGCCGCTCCTCGTGGGCGCTCACCACGAAGGGGGGCGTCTTGGACGTATTGAGTACTCGCAGGTCGTCGGCGCTCACCTCAATGGCCCCGGTGGCCAGATCCGGGTTCACCATGTCCTCGCCCCGAGGTCGCACCGTGCCTTGCACGCTGATGACGTCTTCCCGCCGCAGCCGTCCGGCCATTTCGTAGGCCGTCTGGTTATCCTGCGGAGAAAAGACAACCTGCGTGAGGCCGTACCGGTCGCGCAGGTCCACAAACACGAGCCCCCCGTGGTCGCGCCGGGTGTCGACCCAGCCTTTGAGGACGACGTCGTGCTCATCGTCCTCGGCGCGGAGGGCGCCGCAGGTGTGGGTGCGGGGGGGGTGCGTGTCCTCGGAAATGAGGTCGGCACGGGAGGGAGAACTCATGGGCGAGACGAGATTGAGCGTCGGGTGGAAAGGCGAAGAGAGGCGCAGTGCAATTATGCTTGAAAAGCTAACAGACCGAACGGTAGAGTCAATCCCCGGTTCGTCCTCACCGTGAATTTAGACATAGAATTAGACAGAGCGAGGGGCGTCTCCTATATTCCTTCCGTTCGTAGAGATTCTGTAACGACGCCCCGGTGTGACCCCTCGTATCACGGGGGTAGTTCCGTCTCTTGCATCGATCCTCAGGCAACCGATGGCTGCTAGCGATCCGTCGTCCGACGACTCTCTGAAGAACGGGGGCGCAGGTGCCCCGGCGGAGGCAGCGGCCACGGCCGTGCCGCAGGACCAGGACTTCTTTGGGCACCCCCGTGGGCTGGCGACGCTGTTCTTCACCGAGCTCTGGGAGCGATTCAGCTACTACGGCCTGCGGGCGCTTCTCGTGTTGTTTATGACGGCTCCCGCCGGGGCCGCGGCCACGAATCCGGGCCTGGGCTTTGGCACGGAGAAGGCGACAGCCGTTTACGGGCTCTACACGGCCTTTGTGTACCTGCTGGCCCTGCCGGGTGGCTGGGTGGCCGACAACATCTGGGGCCAGCGGCGGTCGGTGTTTGTGGGCGGCATCATCATCGCGGCCGGGCACTTTAGCCTCGCGATGCCGGCGCTCGGACTGCCCGACGAGGCCTTTTTCTACCTCGGGCTGTTTCTCATTGTGGTGGGCACCGGTCTGCTCAAGCCTAACATTAGTACGATGGTGGGCGACCTCTATCCGGAGGGAGGGGCGCGGCGCGATGCGGGGTTCTCGGTCTTTTACATGGGCATTAACTTCGGGGCCATCCTCGGGCCTACGCTCTGTGGCTGGCTTGGCGAGCAGTACAGCTGGCACTGGGGCTTTTCGCTGGCTGGGTTTGGGATGCTCGCGGGCCTGGTCTCGTACAAGCTCGGGGCGCCGAACCTTGGCAAGGCGGGCCTGCTTGAGGCCGACGACGACGCGGCGGTGCAGCGCAAGAGTCGCAACTTCTACCTCCTCACGGCGCTTGTGGCAGCGCTCGTGGTGGCGTTCGGCTTTCTTGCCACGTCGGGCGTCATTGCCGTGACCCTTACGCAGGTGGCCGAGGCACTGGGCGTCGGCATCATCCTCGTCACGCTGCTTTTCTTTGCCTACCTTACGCTCGACTGGAGCGGCGTGGGGGCCATGACCGCGTTCTTCGTGGTGGCGAGTGTCCTAGCCAATCAGTTCGTGGGGGGCGGCGCACTGGCCTCTCAGATTGGGGTGGGCGCCACGGTGGCATTCTTCATACTCGTGAGCATCTCGCGTCTGCTCGCGCCGCAGTACGACGTGTCGTTGAAGAAAAAGCGGCTTTTGGTGATCTTCTGGCTGTTTCTGCTCTCGGCCCTCTTCTGGTCGGGCTTCGAGCAGGCCGGCTCCTCGCTCAACCTCTTTGCCCGCGACCTGACGGCGCGTGGCTTCGGGCCCTTCGCCTTCTCACAGACCTCGGCGCTCCTGGGGGCCCTCGTGATTATTGGATTGCCGGCTGCTTACATCGGCTACCGCATGTTTCGACGCGAGGACCTGTGGTGGGTGGGACAGGCCGGCGTGAGCCTGCTCGGCGCGCTCGTCGTGGGCTTTCTGGGCTACTTGGCGTACCAGATGGCCGGGGGCTGGACCATGCCAGCCAGCATGCTGCAGAATATCAACCCGACGTTCATCGTCGTGCTTGCGCCCGTTTTCGGGAGCCTCTGGACTTGGCTGGCCAACCGGGACGCCAACCCGTCCATCCCGGTCAAATTCGGGCTCGGTCTCTTCGGGCTCGCGGCGGGCTTTTTTGTGATCTCCTGGGGCGCCGCGCAGGCCACCGCCGAGAATCCGGTGGGGGCGCACTGGCTCGTCGTAACCTACTTCCTGCACACCTGTGGCGAGCTGGCCCTGTCTCCGGTTGGCCTCTCCTCGATGACCAAGCTGGCGCCGGAGAATCGCGTGGGGCAGATGATGGGTGTCTGGTTCGTGTCTACGGCCCTCGGCAACCTGTTCGCCGGCCTCATTGCCGGGCAACTCGAAGCCCTCGATCCGGCCAGCCTCTTCTCCACGGTGGCGGTTATCGTGGGCGGGGGCGGGGTGATTGCACTGCTCGCGGCGCCACCCGTGAAGCGACTGATGGGGGACGTAGAGTAATCGGCGAGACACTGCTTTTTTCCTGAAGGCGTCCTCGGGGCGCCGATACCACCCTTTTTCCACGCCAACCGCTCCAGTTCTGATGATCGACGTCGCCATTACGCGCCTGCCTCACGCGGAGGGGCTTGCCCTTCCCGCTTACGAAACCTCCGCCAGTGCGGGCCTGGACCTGCGGGCCGCGGTGCCGGCGGACGAGCCGGTGACGCTCGATCCGGGAGGGCGAACGCTCGTGGATACGGGCCTGCAGATTGCGCTGCCGGAGGGCTACGAAGGTCAGGTGCGGCCGCGGAGCGGGCTGGCGCACCGCCACGGGATCACGGTGCTGAACAGCCCCGGCACCATTGATGCAGACTACCGGGGCGAGGTGAAGGTGCTTCTCGTACACCACGGGTCCGAGCCGTTTGCCATTGAGCGCGGACTGCGCATCGCACAGCTCGTCGTGGCGCAGCATGCCCGGGTCGAATGGAGGCGTCGGGACACGCTGGATGAGACGGAGCGGGGGGGCGGCGGGTTTGGGTCCACGGGTGCCCAGTGAGGGGAAGGGCGATTCGCACAGACCTAGCGACTGATCGGGTTGCTCACGGGGCGAGGTCGCTTCGACAGGTAGAGATCGACCTGGTCCACGGCGCCCCGGATGGGGAGCCGCAGGAGGTCGAGAATCAGGTCCTCGCTCGCCCCTTCCTCCGCGCGTAGCCGCAGGGTGGCGTCCGCGGTGTCCGAGATTGCGTAGTCGAACTCGATAGGGGAGGTCGTGTCCGGAAAGAGCGTGAGCTCGTCGCCATCCACGTCGAAGGTGCCCTGCACGATGAGATCATCGTCGGTTTCTTGCTCCCGGCCGATAAACGTAAAAAACTCCCCGCCCTCGGCGCCCCGCCGCAGTGTGAGCACCAGCCGGTCGTACTGCGTGTCAAGTTGCTCCTTCACCGAAATCCCATCGACCGACAAGTCTGTGGCCCGCCAGGAGCCGGGCAACTCGCCGAGATCGTCCTCATCGGCGAGGTCGCACCCGGCCAGCATCCACACCAGTCCAATACACGCAGCCACGATGGTCCAGGGTCGCTTCAACAGAGGTCGCATAGCAGGAAGGGGAGTGGAGATTTGATGAACGCAATGTGTTGTACGAGAGGCGCCCCGCTTCGATTCTTCGATGGGTGAAGCCCGATGGGGCCGTTTCGAGCCGAACACTGGGCCGATACATCAGGTGCGACCGCTTCATCTCGTCACGGCTACATGGGACATTGAGGGAATGACGAGATTGTAGCAGAACTACGGGTGAATCAAGAAAAATCCGAGGCGGGCGCCCAAACTGTTGGGGGCGGAATGTGTAGAACCTCGCGGTTATACAATTCCCCGCACTATTCGCGCATCGAATGACTCATTGCGGAGCTGCGTGTCGGGGGAGGGCCCGAACGCCCCGTAACAGGATCGACTCACCACATCGTACCGCACCAACCTCTTTCTGTACATGGATCACAAAGAAGGACAATACAAAGTACGCGACCTGAGCCTGGCCGAGGAGGGCCGCAAGCGCATCGAATGGGCGGAAAGCCGCATGCCCGTTCTCATGCAGCTCCGCGAGGAGTTTGCCGATGAGAAGCCGTTCGAGGGCTACAAGATTAGCGGCTGTCTGCACGTCACGAAGGAGACGGCCGTGCTCGTCGAGACGCTGCAGGCCTGCGGCGCCGAGGTGGCCTGGAGCGGCTGCAACCCGCTCTCGACGCAGGACGATATCGCCGCTGCCCTGGCCAACAACGGCATCGAGATCTACGCCTGGCACGGGCTCGACACCGACGACTTCTACTGGTGCATCGAGCGGACCATCGATACGCCGCCGCACCTGACACTCGACGACGGCGCCGACCTGATTTTTACGGTTCACTCCGACCACCCGGAGATGGCCGACCACATCATCGGGGGCTCAGAGGAAACCACGACCGGAGTGCACCGCCTCCGCGCCATGGACAATGATGGAGAGCTGCAGTATCCCGTCTACGCCGTAAACGACGCCGAGACGAAGTGGGACTTTGACAATGTCTACGGCACCGGCCAGAGCACGATCGACGGCATCCTCCGCGCCACCAGCACCTTGATTGCGGGCAAGAACTTCGTGGTCGCTGGCTACGGCCACTGTGGCCGCGGCGTCGCCACCCGTGCGAAAGGCATGGGTGCCAACACGATCGTGACGGAAGTAAAGCCGGCCAAGGCGTTGAAGGCCACGCTCGATGGCCACCAGGTCATGAGCATGGACGAGGCCGCCGAGAAGGGCGACATCTTCGTCACGGCCACCGGCATGAAGGACGTGATCCGTGGTCGGCACTTCCTCAAGATGAAGGATGGCGCCATCGTCGCGAACACCGGCCACTACGACGTGGAGCTGAACCTGGAGGAGCTCGCCGACCTCTCCACCGACGCCCGCGAGGTGCGCGAGAACAACCGCGAGTACACGATGGAAAACGGCAAGCGTGTCTACGTGCTCGGCGACGGCCGGCTTGTGAACTTGGCCGCGGCGGAGGGGCACCCGAGCGAGGTGATGGACATGAGCTTTGCCAACCAGTTCCGTGCCCACCTGGACTTGGTGCAGCGCCACGAGTCCGACGAGATGCTGGAAGACAGGGTGTACGACATCCCGCAGGAGATGGATAACGAGATTGCCCGCGTGAAGCTGCAGACGATGGGCATCGAGATCGACGGCCTTTCCGAGGAGCAGGAGCACTACGCTACGGACTACTCGGCGGGAACGTAGAAGAAAAGACCAGCCGGAGTAAGACCGCCGACTGATGGACATCAGACACGCCGCGTTGAGGCTGGCCCTGAGCCTCGGCGCGGCGTTTTTTGTTTGGCGCGGGCGGGCTCGAACGCCACGTCCATAGAGGTTGGTGTCGGAGACGCGAACGCCTTCCGTTTCCCAGAGTCTCCGTACATGCCTTCCGACAGCACACACGATCTAACGCTGGAGGCCGGCGTCCTCCACGGCCAGTTTTCCTCGAGCCTGTCGCCTGTGCTCACCATCGCGTCCGGCGACACTGTTCGGTACCATCGTCTCCCCGATGTGGCTTGGGGGCTGGAGAAGCACAACGCCGAGGGCGGTCCACGCCGCAAAGTGGAGCCTCGCACCCCGCCCCGCGACGACGGCCCCTGTCTGGCCGGGCCAATTCGCGTGGAGGGTGCCGCGCCGGGCGACGTGCTCGCCGTCCACATCGACACGCTCGTGCCGGGTCCCTGGGGCTGGACGCTGGCCGGAGAGATGGACTTCTTCAATGCTGCCTTGAACCGCCGGCTTGAGGTGGCGGAGGGGCCGCCCACCATTCTCCGGTGGGTGCTGGAAGAAGAGATTGCAACCGATCAGCGTGGGCACCGAGCAGCAGTGCGTCCTATGCTTGGCACCATCGGGGTGTGCCCGGCGGGGGAGGGCTGGCAGTCGGGCTGGACGCCCCGCCGCACGGGGGGCAACCTGGACGCGGCGGTGCTCACCGAAGGAAGTGTGCTGTATTTGCCCGTGGAGGTAGAGGGGGCGCTCGTGTCGGTGGGCGACGGGCACGCGGTACAGGGCCACGGTGAGAGCAGCGGCACGGGCATCGAGTGCATGACGGAGGAGGCCAAACTGCGATACGTAGTGCGGCCGGACCTGAAACTCGACGCGCCCCGCGCGGAAACACCCCGTGGCTGGGTCGCCTTCGGGGTCGGAGATACGCTCGATGACGCCTCCACGATGGCGCTCCGGGGCATGCTGAGGTGGCTCACGGAGGCATACGATCTTCCGAGAAAGGAAGCCCTCGCCCTCGCGAGTGTCTGTGTGGACCTCGAGGTGACGCAGCTCGTGAATGGGGTTCGGGGCCTCCACGCCGTACTGTCCACGGCGACCCGGGAGCGTCTCTTCGGCGCGGAGACCTAGCGGGGGTAGGGGCGAGGGCGACCGCTAGGCTCAGGTTAGCAGATCCAGCGGGGGAGGAGGAGTCCAAACCCGAACGCGAGGAGGGCGAGGAGGAGAAAGATGGTGCCTACCACCCCGTCGTAGGACAGGAGTCCGGCCGCTCGCAGAAGATTCCACCAGTCATGTGAGTTCGGGGTGTTCGTGATGAGCGGCAGGGTCCGCTCCTGCGCATCGGCGGCGTAGGTGCTCACGTACAGTGCGTTCTGCCCCAGCCAGACCAGCGCCACCTGTACGCCGGGCCGATACGAGCGTCGCAGGAACGAAAAGACAAAGAGGCCCGGCAGGATCAGTTGAAAAAGTGAGCCCCCAAGGATGCGCAGTGTCCAACCGAACGGGGCGAAGAAGACGTGCCCGGCCTCGTGAATAATGAGCGCCGCCGTATCGAATACCGTGAAGGTGCCGGTGGCGTGGGCCCACAGCAAATAGCCACAGAGTGGGGCAAGGAGCCCCGAGAGTCCCCACGTGGTGAGGAGGGAGTGCCAGGACCAATCCGACCGGGAGGGAAGCATGAGAGGGTGAGAGACGTTTGGGGAACGCGTTTGCGGGGCTGCGCAAAGGAAGTGCCACGTTCCCGCCTGAGGTATATATCTTTTCATCCACCCGCCGGCTGTCGTGACCAAACAGAATTTTCTCTTCCTCTCCCTCGATGCTGCCCTAATTGCCGATCTCGCCTGGCAGGTCGCCCGTGAGGGTCACGATGTTCGGTATTACATCGAGGCCGAAAGCGATCAGGAAATCGGGGATGGGTTTGTGCCGAAAACCAAGGACTGGCGGGCCGACCTGGACTGGGCCGATGTCATCATCTTCGACGACATCTGGGTGGGCAAAGAGGTGGGCACCGGGGCCCTCGCACAAGAGCTTCGGGCGGATGGGCACGCCGTGGTGGGGGGCACGCCGAACACAGATCGGTTGGAGGAGGACCGCGGCTACGCGATGGAGATTCTGAACCGGCACGGCGTCGACCTTCTGCCCCACCGCGAGTTCGGGGATTTTGACGCGGGCATCCGGCACGTGGAGGCCCATCCGGCGCCGTACGTCATCAAGCCCCTCGGGGAGGTGCAAAACGTGAAGCGGCTGCTGTACGTGGGCCGGGACGACGACGGGGGCGACGTGATCGACGTCCTCCGCGCCTACAAGAAGGCATGGGGGCACCGGATGAAGGGGTTCCAGTTGCAGCGCCGCGTGGAGGGTGTCGAAATTGCGGTCTGTGGTTTCTTCAACGGCTCCTCGTTCGTTGAGCCCATCAACTTCAACTTCGAGCACAAAAAGCTCTTCCCAGGCAACATCGGCCCCTCCACGGGCGAGATGGGCACGTCGATGTTCTGGGCGGGCCGCAATCGCCTCTTCGCCGACACACTGGGGCGACTGGAAGGATGGTTGGCCGAGGAGGGATACGTCGGCAGCATCGACGTCAACTGTATCGTGAATGCCGACGGCATTCATCCCTTGGAATTTACGCCCCGCTTTGGGTACCCCACCATCGCGCTCCAGGAGGAAGCGTTCGAGATGCCGACCGGCGCGTTTTTCGCCGACCTCGCCCACGGCCGCGATCCGAATGTACAGGTGCACCGGGGCTACCAGGTGGCCGTCCGGGTGGTGCTGCCCCCGTTCCCGTTCGACGACGAAAAGACGTATGACGAGAACTCTCGGAACGCCGCGGTGGTGTTCGAGACCGACGACCGGACGGGAATCCACATTGAGGATGCGAAGCGCGTGGACGGGCAGTGGCGTGTGGCTGGTGAGTCGGGAATGCCGCTCGTGGTCACCGGCACGGGCGACACCATGGAGGCCGCCCGTGAGCAGGCCTATGGGCGACTCGACGACATCGTAATCCCCAATCTCTACTACCGCGACGATATCGGAGAACGGTGGGGCGCGGGGGACGGCGACCGGCTGCTGGCATGGGGGTATCTGGGCTAGGAAGCGCCGGGGGCTCCCACTACTGCGTGAGATCCACAGCGGGCGTCGTTGTTGGAACGATACGATGGGTTGAGGGTGAGGCTGTGTGCACCGACTCGTTCTCGCGCCTACACCCTCCATGACCGAACTTCGCTACCTCCCCGACAGCGATGACGTCACCACCTTCACGGCCACCGTCGCGGAGGCCACCGAGGACTACATTGTCCTCGACGGCACCTATTTCTACCCCGAGGGCGGTGGCCAGCCGGCCGACCACGGGCGTCTGGTGTGGGCGGGCGGCACGGCGCGGGTGACCGACGTGCAGAAAGAGCACGGCGACGTTCGGCACTACCTGGACGGTCGGGACGGAGCACTGCCGGACGAGGGCACTGAGGTGGAAGGGCAGATCAACGACGAGCGTCGGACGACACTGAAGCGGATGCACACCGCCCAGCACGTGGTGTCCAAGATCGTGCTCGACCGCTTCGACGCCCAGACGGCCGGCAACCAGATCCACGAAGAACGGTCCCGCATCGACTTCGAGCCCGCCGACTTCTCCGACGACGACGTGGCGTTCATTGAGGGGCGGACCAACACGGTCCTTGAACAGAACCTGCCGGTCGAAAAGACGCAGATGCCCCGAGCCGAGGCCGAGGAGAAGACGCCGGAGGGGCGCGGCTTGCTCGATCTGATTCCGGATCACGTCGATCCGCTCCGGATGGTCCGCATCGGCGACCTCGATCTCTGTCCGTGTGGGGGGACGCACGTAGATCGGCTCCGGGAGGTCGGGAGCATCCGCATCACGAACCGCACCTCGAAGGGCGCTAATGTGGACCGGATCGAGTTTGAACTCGTGGACTAATGTTCTCGGCTGTCTCCTGCGTCAGACCCTTCTCTGAGCCCACTGGAGTTCCCGAATGTCTGCTACCGCTCACGCTCCGGGCAGCGTCACCATCATCTTTGCGCCACAAGACGGCGAGGCGTCTCTCGGCATCAGCTTTGCCACGGCCGATGGCGTGTCGGCGACCGTCGAGCGCGCCCGCGAGTCCTTGGTTTACCTGGACGACCGGCCCGCTCGGATGGAACCCGTGACAGGTGTGCTTGACCGCCTCAGCGTGCCCGCGACCGTACGCCTGGATCCCGATGTACCCATCGGGTGCGGATTCGGGGCCAGCGGAGCGGCCACCCTGGCCGCCGCCCTCGCGGCCAATGAAGTGTTCGCCCTCGGCCACGACCGCGACGCTCTCGTGGCGGCGGCTCACCGTGCCGAGGTGGCCGCCGGGACCGGCCTCGGGGACGTGTTTATTCAGGATCGAGGCGGTCTCGTGTGGGATACCGGCGACGGCCTGCAGCACACGACCCGCACCGCCCGGATCGAGTATGAAAGCTTTGGGGGCATTGCCACGGCTGCGGTGCTCGGGGACGAGGGCACGATCGCGCAAGTTCAGGAGGCGGGCCGGACGGCCTTGCAGGACATCGAACCGGAAGGAGACTTTGCCGACCTGTTTGCCACCTCCTGGCAATTTGCGGCACAGACCGGGCTTGCGACGGAGGCCGTCTCGGAGGCCGTCGACGACGTCGTCGAGGCTGGGGGCACGGCCACCATGGCCATGCTGGGGGAAACCGTGGTGGCGACGGGAGTCGACGGCGTCCTCAGCCACGAGACCAAGATCACCCCGGAAGGGGCGGCGCTTGTGTAGTTCTGCTTACTGTGCTTTTTGCCGCTGACAATGCGTGCGACGTTTTTTTGGAGACATCGTGGGTGGGTGTGGACACTTGTCGCTGGCCTTCTGCTGGTGGGGATCCTCGGCTGTCGCTCGCACGAAGTCCCGGCTCAAACCGAGATTCTGTGGGACACCTGGGGCGTACCGCACGTCTACGCGCCCGACGCCGACTCGCTGATGTACGCCTTTGGCTGGGCGCAGATGAACGCCCACGGCGATCGTCTACTGCGACTGTACGGGCAGGCGCGTGGTCGTGCCGCTGAGTACTGGGGCCCAGAGCACCTTGCGTCCGACCGTCGGGTGCGCACGCTGGAGCTCCCTGAGCACGCGCGGCGCTGGGTACAGGAGCAGAAGCCGCCCTTCAAGGGCTACGTGCAGGCGTTCGTGGACGGGTTGAACGCCTACGCGAAGGCACACCCGAACCAGCTGGCCGACGTCCGAAAACGGGTCCTCCCGCTTCGTCCGCAGGACGTGTTTGCCCACGTGCTCCGGACGGTCCACGTCACGTTTGTGGCTCAGCGTAGCCTGGCCCAGTCGCAGCGGTGGCGTGGCGGCTCCAACGCGTGGGCAATTGGCCCCTCGCGCAGCCAAAGCGGCAATGCCATGCTCCTTACCAACCCGCACCTGCCGTGGGACGGACGGTTCACGTGGTTCGAGGCGCAGCTCGTGGGGCCGGGGTTCGATGCCTACGGTGCCGCGCTGCTAGGCATGCCATTTCTCGGGGTGGCCTTCAATCAGCACCTTGGCTGGACCCACACCGTTAACCCCATCGACGCCGCGGACCTCTACCGCCTTCGTCTCATCGACGGCGGCTATGCGTGGGACGGCGGTCCGCGCCCCTTCAGCACCGACACCAAGGTGCTGCGCGTGCGGCAGCCGGACGGATCGCTGCGGGCCGACACGATGACGGTGCGACGGTCGGTGCATGGGCCCGTCGTGTCGCAACGAGAAAATCAAGCCCTCGCGCTTCGCATCGCCGGCCTCACGCAGCACAACCTGTTCGAGCAGTACTGGCGTATGCTGCGGGCCTCGTCGCTCTCGCAGTTCGAAGCTGAGCTTCGCAATCTCCAGATGCCCCTGTTCAACACCATCTACGCCGACGCCGACGGCCACATCCTGTATCATTTCGGGGGGCGGGTACCGCAGCGGCGCCACGGCGATTGGGCGTACTGGCAGGGCGTGGTGCCGGGCGATACGTCCGCCACCCTCTGGCGCACCATCCATCCCTACGAGGATCTGCCTCGCGTGGTGGATCCGTCGAGCGGATGGGTGCAGAACGCCAACGATCCGCCGTTTACGTCGACGGTGCCGCAGCAGGTAGATCCGGCCACGGTGCCCCCCTACATGACGCCGCGCCATCCTCAGCCCGCGGCGCGCATGTTCCGGCCGCAGCGGTCGATCGAGATGCTGGCCGGCGACTCGTCGATCACCTTCGCGGAGCTGCAGCGCTACAAGAACGACACGCGCATGCTGGCGGCTGACCGCCTGCTCGATGACCTGTTGCCGGCGGCCCGGCAGTCCGAGGATCAAGTCGTGCGCCGTGCCGCTCAGGTCTTGGCCCGCTGGGACCGCACGGCCGACGCCGAGAGTCGGGGCGCGGTGCTTTTTGCCGAGTGGCTGCGGTCGATGAGGAGCGGAGACGCCTCCTTCGAAACCCCGTACCGCCCAGATTCCCCCCGCACGACGCCCGACGGCCTCGCCGATCCGGCCGCGGCGGTTCAGACGCTCGGGCACGTTGCCCAGCGGGTGACGCAGCGGTACGACTCGCTCACGGTGCCCTGGGGGACTGTCCACCGCCTCGTTGGCCCCGACTCCTCGTACGCGGCCTCGGGGGGAAGTGGCCTGCTCGGCCTTTTCCGCGTACTGCGGTATCAGGAGGGCCCCAACGGACAGCGGCGCGCCACTGGGGGCGACTCGTACGTAGCACTCACCGAATTTACTGCCGACGGGCCTCGCGCCAAGGCCGTGCTGCCCTACGGCAACGCGTCCCAGTCCGGGTCGCCCCACCGTGGGGATCAGCTTGAGCTCTACGCCGAAAAGCGGATGCGGCCGGTGTGGCTGGATCGCGACAGCATCCGCGCCCATCTGAGCAACCGCACTGCATTTTAGCGACTCTCGTACCTACTCGTCTCGCTTATGCCGACCCTTGAGGAGCGACTCATTAAACGCCTCGGTCTTGAGAGGATCGATCGCCAAATCTCCGGGTGGATGCGGCGCTATGGCCTCTCGGTATTGCGTGTGGGGCTGGCGCTGGTCTTTATCTGGTACGGCATTCTGAAACCCCTCGGGATGAGTCCGGCCGCGGAGCTCGTGCGGCGCACGGTCTATTTCGTGCCGCCCGATGTCTTCATTCCCATCCTGGGATGGTGGGAGGTAGCCATCGGGGTAGGGCTCCTGTACCGCCCGCTCAACCGGACGGCTATCTTTCTGCTGTTTCTGCAGATGCCGGGCACACTCCTTCCGCTCGTGCTTCTGCCGGAGGTCTGCTTCACGCAGATCCCGTGGGGGCTCACGCTGGAGGGACAGTACATCGTAAAGAACGCGGTCCTGATTGGGGCCGCCCTCGTGGTTGGAGGGACGGTGCGGGAGCAGGAGAGCGTGAAAGGGACCACTGATTCCACCGAGGTGCCGGTCTCGTAAAGGAGGAGTTGGAGGTCCCCGGACCGGTCGGATATCTTGTGTTGCTGAACTGCTGTTACTCATTGTCTCCAAGCTCGTCGTCTCATGCGTCACCTCCTGCATTCAGTCCGCGTTCCCACGTTCCTCATCGCACTGTTTCTGTGGGCCGTCTGGGGGCCCGCCGGGGCCGCCGCCCAAGGCATTGTCCCCGACACCAGTGTGGACGCAGGACCTGGGACCCTCCCGCTGGAGCCCACTCGCACCTTTGAAATGACCGCCACGGAGGGCTCGTGGCTCTCGCTGGACACGCACCCCAGTGGTGAGAAGCTTGTCTTCGAACTGCTGGGCGACCTCTACACGTTGCCCCTCGATGGCGGCGAGGCCACCCGCATCACGCACGGCATGGCATTCGACAGCCAGCCGCGGTATGGGCCGGAGGGGGAGCGCATCGTGTTCGTGTCCGACCGCAGCGGTTCGGAGCAGGTGTGGATCCTGAACCGGAGCGAGGAAGACACGACGCAGGTGTCGAGCGGGGACAATCTGCGCTTCCATTCGCCGGAGTGGACCCCGAGTGGGGACTACGTGATCGCGTCGCGGCAGACCAGCCTGGGCGACGCGGCCACGCCGTGGCTTTACCACGTGGAGGGGGGAACCGGGACGCCGCTGGTGGACGGCTCCGACGACTTGCGGCTGAGCGGCGCGGCGTTCGGCGATGATCCCGAGCACGTGTGGTTCGCGCAGCGCAGTGGGGCGTGGGACTACAACGCCATTTTGCCGGAGTATCAACTGGCCGTTTATGACCGCGAGACCGGCGAGTTGTATGGGCGCTCCTCGCGTTTCGGTTCAGCGTTCCGTCCTACGCTTTCGCCCGATGGGCAGTGGCTCGTCTACGGCACGCGCCACGACGCGCAAACCGGCCTCCGGGTGCGAAACCGGGACACCGGAGAGGAGCGATGGCTGGCCTTTCCCGTCCAGCGCGACGATCAGGAGTCGATTGCGACGCGCGACGTGTATCCCGGCATGAGTTTCACGCCGGACTCGGAGGCCCTGATCGCGTCGTATGGGGGCAAAATCTGGAGGCTTCCCATTGACGGCGGCGAGCCCTCCAAAATCCCATTCACCGCGGATGTGGAGATTCCGATGGGGCCGGAGCTCGACTTCGACTATCCCATCTCCGATGCGCCGCAGTATACCGCCCGTCAGATTCGCAACGCCGTGCCCTCGCCCAGCGGCGACCGGCTGGCCTTCACGGTGCTCGACCGGCTTTACGTCATGGACTATCCGGACGGTACGCCGCGTCGTCTCACCGACCAGGATCGGATTCAGGCACACCCCACATGGGCCCCGGATGGCGAATCGATCGCCTACGCCGCGTGGTCTAACGACAGCGGGGGCCACCTGTACCGTGTGCCGGCATCCGGCGGCCCGCCCACGCAAATCACCGAGGCCCCTGCTGTTTACCAGCAGCCGGCGTGGTCGCCCGACGGGGAGCGCATTGTCGCCCTCCGCGGCCCGGCCCGTGCCTTCCGCACCTCCACGAGTCCGGTCGCGCCCGGTGCGACGGACAATGTTGTGTGGGTGCCCGCGGAGGGCGGGGAGGCCACGCAAATAGCCCCGGCGGAGGGACGACACCATCCCCACTTTACGACGAATCCGGACCGGATTTACGTCTACGGCCAGGGGCAGGGTCTCCAGTCGATGCGCTACGACGGCACGGACGTAAAGACGCACCTGAAGGTGCGCGGCCTCCGCCAGCCGCTTAGCGACGAGCCACTGCCCGCGTCGCTCACCCTCATGGGACCGGAGGGGGATCAGGCCGTCGCACAGGTGCACAATAGTCTCTACCGCATGGCCGTACCGCTGGTGGGCGGGGAAGCCCCCACGGTGACGGTCACGAACCCGTCCGCGGCGTCGGTGCCGGTGCGCAAGCTCACGACCGTAGGCGGGCAATTTCCGGCGTGGGGCGAAGCAGGGGAGCAGGTTCACTTCTCCGCGGGGAACGCGCACTTTCGGTATGACCTTGTCGCGGTCCGGGCCGCTCAGGACAGTGCGGAGGCCGCGCCCGACTCGCTGGAGAGCGAGGAGCCCGTGTACGAGCCGTCCAAGACGCGCATCGAGATTGAGGCGTCCCGCGACATTCCGCAGGGCACAGTGGCGCTGCGGGGTGCCCGCGTGATCACGATGGATGGGGACGAGGTCATTGAAACGGCCGATCTCGTAGTTGAGGACAACCGCATCGCCACGGTGGGCGAGCAGGGATCGGTCGAAATTCCCGACGGTGCCGAGACGATCGACGTGTCGGGTCACACCATCATCCCCGGATTTGTGGACACGCACGCCCACTTGCGTCCATCCTGGGGGCTTCACAAGACACAGGCATGGCAGTACCTCACCAACCTCGCCTATGGAGTCACCACCACGCGCGACCCGCAGACGAGCACCACCGACGTGCTCACCTACGCCGACAAGGTGCGGAGCGGGCGCATGCTCGGGCCGCGCATCTATTCCACGGGCCCCGGCGTTTTCCAGAGCGAGCAGATCGGGAGCCTAGAGGACGCACGCAACGTCATGCGACGCTACAGCGACTACTACGACACGAAAACCGTGAAGCAGTACGTGGCGGGCGACCGCGAGCAGCGACAGTGGATCATCGAAGCGGCCCGTGACCTGGAACTCATGCCCACCACTGAGGGCGCGCTCGACCTGAAGATGGACCTCACGCAGATCATCGACGGCTACCCCGGGCACGAACACACCTTTCCGATCTATCCTCTCTACGAGGACGTGATCGGCCTCACGGCTGAATCCCAGACGGCCTACACTCCGACGTTGCTCGTGAATTACGGCGGCCCGTGGGCTGAGAATTATTTCTACACCCGCGAAAACCCACACGATAACCCCAAGCTCCAGCGATTTATGCCCCACTCGGAAATCGATGCCCGCACCCGGCGGAAGGGACAGGGCGCGGGGCCGGGTCCCGGCGGCTGGTTCATGGAGGAGGAGCACGTCTTCGATGAGCAGGCCGAGACGTTGGCCGCCATCGTAGATATGGGCGGCCGCGCCGGAGTGGGAAGCCACGGGCAGCTCCAGGGCCTGGGCTACCACTGGGAGCTCTGGGCCATGGCGACCGGCGGACTCTCAAACCACGAGACGCTCCGACTCGCCACCCTTACTGGCGCCCACGCCATTGGGCTCGATCAGGATCTTGGCTCCATCGAGCAGGGCAAGCTCGCAGACCTCGTCGTGCTCAAGGGCAATCCCCTTGACAATCTCCGCCATACGCGGTCGATTCGCTACGTCATGAAGAACGGGCGGCTCTACGACGGCGAGTCCCTCGACGAGGTGTATCCGCGGTCGCGGTCGCTTCCGTCAATGTGGTGGCAGCGGGCCGGTCCCGACGCCGCCGTGCCGGGCGTGGACCGAGCCAACGATGGAATTTCGCTGGACGACAGCCTCCAAAACTGAGGATACCCGCCTGAGCCCTGACCTTCGACATAAAAAATGGCTGCACCGGATCGCTCGGTGCGGCCGTTTTTTCGTGTAGGAGCGAGTGACAACCATTCAGTACTCGGCTGTGGGTGTTGACGAGTTCCGCGGTAGACCGAGTTGTCCGCTCTATGCCGACGGATCTTTCGCTACCACAGTCTGTCCGGCCGAGAGGGGTGGGGAGAAGTGCCAGTGTGGCGTTTGGGAACGAAGGGGACTGGGGGTTGAGGGCTCGTGGGCACTTCACGCCCTTTGCGACCGGGGGACGGTATACTTAAACGTCCCACGTAAGAATGTCCTGCTCCGATTTCTCTTTGTCCTCCCATTCCTCGGCGTCTTCGAGAGGACCCGTCTTTTCGGTCACGTTGTAGCCAAGCTCACGCCACTGGTTGGCCAGGTACTCGTTCCACTGGATGTAGTGCTCGTACTCCTCGGGCAGCTGGTCGTCCGGATAAATGGCCTCGACGGGACAGACCGGCACGCAGGCGTTGCAGTCGATACACTCGTCGGGCTGGATGGCGAGGAAATTGGGGCCCTCGTAGAAGCAATCCACCGGACAGACCTCCACGCAGTCGGTGTACTTGCAATTGATGCAGGGCTCAGTGACGACGTACGGCATACGGCCAGAAAAGCAGTGGTGGGACGCAGTTGCGGGCGGTGGATAAATTCCGTAGTCTCATAGGCCATATGGCAAGTGCAGTTCCAGTCGCTTCGGGTGCTGGGGGTCGTAGGCGCAGACGTCACGAGGCCGTTTCGCCTTCGTCTTTTCTTTCACAGATCCGCATCTCTCATGTCCGACGATGCCCCGGTAATTGCCCTCGTGGCCCACGACGGCAAGAAGGCTGACCTCATCTCTTTCGCCCACAAAAATGAGGATCTCCTCCGCCGGGTCCGATTGATGGCCACAGGCACTACCGGACAACTGCTCCAGGACCAGCTCGACCTAGACGTGCACCGGTACCACTCCGGCCCGCTGGGAGGCGACGTGCAAATCGCAGCCCGGATTGTAGAAGGGGACGTGTGGGCCGTCGTTTTCTTTGTGGATCCTCTTGACAAGCACCCCCATGAGCCCGACATCCAGACGCTTCTTCGGGCGTGCAACGTCCACAACGTGCCTCTCGCCACCAACGAGGCCACGGCCCGCTACCTCATTGCCCACGATACGGTTGCGGACGAAATGGGTGAGGCGTGAGGACGCCAGGGAGCCTCCAGGCGACCACACAGGGGCTATCCTTGGTCGAAGAGGTCCTTTTCCGAGGAGGGCGCAGTGCGGTCGAAGTGGTCGTAGGCCCGCTGGAGGGCGACGCGTCCCTGCGGTGTGCGCTCCATAAAGCCTTCCTGAATCAAATAGGGCTCGTACACTTCTTCGATGGTGCCGGACTCCTCCCCCACCGAGACCGCCAGGTTCTTGAGGCCGGTGGGCCCGCCGTCGAAGTTGTCGATGAGGGTGAGTAGGATGCGGGCGTCCATGTCGTCGAGGCCTTGCTCGTCCACGTCCAGGGCGTTGAGGGCGCGGTCGGCGATGGCCTGTGTGATTTGCCCGTCGCCTTCCACCTCCGCGAAGTCGCGGGTACGCCGGAGGAGGCGGTTCGCCACGCGGGGCGTCCCACGGCTGCGACGGGCGATCTCATGGGCGCCGTCCTCGGTCGTCTCCACGCCGAGGATCCGGGCGGAGCGCTGGGTGATCTCCTGTAGCAGGTCCGCCGTGTAGTAGTCGTAGCGGAAGTCGATGCCGAAGCGGGCACGGAGGGGAGCCGTGAGGAGGCCCTTGCGCGTCGTCGCCCCCACCAGTGTAAAGGGCGGGAGGTCAATCTGGACGGTTCGGGCGTTAGGACCCTGGTCGATCACGATGTCGATCCGGTAGTCCTCCATTGCCGAGTAGAGATACTCCTCGACGACGGAGCTGAGGCGGTGGATCTCGTCGATGAACAGCAGGTCGCCCTCTTCCAGGTTCGTAAGTACGCCCGCGATGTCGGCCGGCTTTTCGAGCACCGGGCCGCTGGAGGTTCGGATGCGCGCCTCCATCTCGTTTGCAATGATGTGAGCGAGCGTCGTCTTCCCCAGGCCGGGGGGGCCAGACAACAGTACGTGGTCGAGCGTCTCTCCTCGCTGCAGCGCCGCCGTCATGAACACGTCGAGATTTTTCTTAATCTTCTTCTGGCCGACAAATTCGTCGAGTGACTGCGGGCGCAGCAGCTTTTCGACATCGGTCTCCGAGCGGTTGGCCTCAGGGTCGAGGGCCTCAGGTCGAGGGCTGCTCATGAACGGAACGGAGGGATTGAGAGAGGGAAGCTGACGCTGCTTCGTTCAAGCAGGGAGGCGGCGGAGGGTTTCATGTGTGGGCACTGTGTGGCCGCCGCCGGCCCGCCAATTCCGCCTGGGCCTCGTTGAGGGGGCGCGTAAGTGTGTTGCCGGCCTCAAACTTCCGGACGCCCTCTTCGTAGCATAATAGCACGACGACGGAATAAATTTTGTGGCACAAGTATTTCCCGAAGCTTGTGGCGGAGAGTCGCGGGGACGGCGCCCGCGCCAGTCGTTTCACATCACATCCACCCTGACAAAGCCAACCCGTCCGAGTCCGATGAGCAACGCGTTAGAACTCAAGCAAGAGCAGGAGCTCCAGCAAAAGCTTTCCCCGCAGCAGATCCAGTATATTAAGCTGCTGCAACTGGATACGTTCGATTTGGAGCGCCGTATCGAGGAGGAGCTTGAGGAAAATCCCCTGTTGCAGGAGGGCCTCGGCGAGGAAGAGCAACGAGAAGAGGAAGAGATCGACGCGACCGCCGAGGAGATGGAAAACGAACTGGAGACCGACGATGAGGAGGAAGAAGACTTCGACGTGGAGGACCTCCTCAACAATACGGACGATATGTATGGCTACAATGCCAAGCCGGGCTATCAGGGCGACGAGGAAGACCGCGACCGTCCCATGCCGGCGGACCAGTCCCTCCCGGAGCAGCTCCAGGAGCAGATTTCGTTCCTGAACTTGGACGAGGCGGATCAAATCATTGCCGACCAAATCATTGGCTCCATCGACGAGGACGGGTACCTGAAGCGAGAGATTGACTCGATCCTCGATGACATTTTGTTCAACCACGGCATTGAGGTCACGGAGGAAGACGTAGAGGCGGTGCTGCGGCAGGTCCAGTCGCTCGATCCGGCAGGCATCGCTGCCCGCGATCTGCGTGAGTGCCTTCTGCTCCAGCTCTACCGCATGCCCCAGGACGTAGAGGGGCGCGACACGGCCATCGCCATGCTAGAGGACCACTACGAGGCGTTCACCAAGAAACACTTCGACAAGCTCGAAAAACGACTCGGCGTGGACGACCGGGAACTGAAGACGGCGTTTGACCTTATTCGCCAGCGCCTCGATCCGAAGCCCGGCGAGGGAGAGTTTTCAGAGCAGACCAACTACATCACGCCCGACTTTTCGGTGCGCTATGTGGACGGCGAGTTCGTGATCACTCTCAACGGCCGCAATGCTCCCGACCTCCACATCTCGCGCCATTACCGCAAGATGCTGGAGAAGCTCAAGAAGCAGAAGGAGTCCGATGCGCAGGAGGTCGACGAAGAAACCGAGGAGTTTCTGAAAGACAAGTTTAGCTCGGCCCAGTGGTTCATCGACTCCATCAACCAGCGGCGGCACACGATGTACCTAGTGATGGACGCCATCGTGCAGCTGCAGGAGGACTTCTTCCGCTACGGCGAGGGCAATCTCAAGCCCATGATCTTGAAGGACGTGGCCGAGATCATCGATATGGACATCTCCACCGTTAGCCGCGTGGTGAACGGCAAGTACGTGCAGACCGAGTGGGGCGTCTACGAGCTCAAGTACTTCTTCTCCGAGGGGCTAGAGACGGTCGATGGGGAGGAGGTGTCGAACAAGGAGGTAAAGGCCGAGCTCCAGCGCATTGTGGACGCCGAGGATAAGACCGATCCGATGTCGGACAGTGATCTTGCCGATGCCCTGGAGGAGAAGGGCTTCAAGATTGCCCGCCGTACCGTCTCGAAGTACCGAAAGCAGCTCGGGATTCCCGTGGCCCGTTTGCGTCGAGAGATCGTGCTCGACGAGGAAGCGGAGGGACAGGAGGCGTAACGCGTAGGCCCTTCGTCATCGTCTGTAGGAGAGGGACAGCGTGAGGCCTCCGACGAGGACCAGCTCGCCGTCTTCTACGAGCGGATCGATCCCGGTGCCCAGAAGCAGACCTGGCTGTACGCGCGTTCCATTGAGCATGATGGAGAACACAGCCTGGTGCGCACTCCCGAAGCCTTGTCCGGCGTCCGTGAGGGTCGGTCGACCCACGACGCTGAATCCGGTGACGAAGCGCTCGCCAGTCCGCCAGAGCTGAGCGGCGTAGGGGAGCTGCCACCCCGCCGTGCGGCCCGCACTGCTGTCCGCAGATACCGACGCGTAAGAGACACCGGCCCGGAGGCGGAGCGTTGTAGTTCGGCCCAGAACAAGACGGGTGTTGAGGAGGCCCGACAGGGACACGGCCTCCTCCCGAAAAGCCGCGGTGCGACCCAGGTCGGCGCGCTGGCCGGCCTGAAGGGCTTGGTTGGTAGGCACTGCCGGAATGCGGGCACCCAGTTCGACGAGCAGCGGCCGGGAGGTACTACTCAGCCCGATGCCCACATAGGGATTCCCGACCGCTGTGGTCGAAGTGCCCCCCGTAGCGTACCGGGCAAGCGGTAGCTCCACCGCCAGTTCTACGTTGTCGTTCAGGGAGCGGGTCGCGGTCAAAAACGTCGCGCCGGATGGGAACGACGGGTTGCCGTCGGGGATCTCCGGAACGAGGGCCTCCACGGCAATCTGATTGGGCTGGTAGGGACGCGACCATATCGTCTGGGCTTGGGCAGGAGCGCACAAGCCCATAAGGAGGGCCACAAACAGGAGGGGCGAGCGCATAGACCGGGGGCGTCGACGGAAAAGGATGGATCTGCCCATACATGGAAGCGCATGAGCCGCTTCGGTGCAAACTCCCGTGCCGACGGTCTGCAACTCTCGTCCGTGAGTCCTACGTTATCGTGTAGAATTCAACACGTCCCTCATGTCCGCTCCGCCCCATGATTGAGTCGGCCCCTCCGTCTTGCATCGACCCTCTCGGCCCTCCATCGGACCGGCGAGCGCGCCTGGAGGCCCTGCGCACGGCCTTCACGGGGCTCGACACCGCGTACCCACTGGTTGACGGCACGACCGTCCCGCGCACGTATCTCGACAGTGCGGCCTCCACCCTGCGCTGCACCGTGGCCGACAACATCGTGCGCCGCGCCCTCCGACACTACGCCAACACGCACTCGACGCTCCACGCCGGGGCCCGCATCATGACCCGCCTCTACGAGGAGGCACACGAAATCGTGGGCGACTTCGTAGGGGCGCCGGCCGACTACACGGTCGTGTTCAACGGCAGCGGTGTCACCAGCGGCCTCAACCGCATGGCACGCGTCCTGGCCGAGCGGCGGCCCGACCGCGACGTGGTGATTACGACCATGATGGAGCATCACGCCAACGACCTGCCCCACCGTAAGCACGTAGGGGAGGTGGTGCACGTGCCTCTAGAAAAGGATCCAAGCGGAGAGGCGGGACGCGTGGACATGGAGGCCCTGCGGAGCGCCATCGACGAGTACGCGGAGCGGCTCAATTACGTCGCCGTCACCGCGGCCTCCAACGTGACGGGGATTGTCAATCCGGTCCACGAGGTGGCCCGGCAGGCGCACGAGGCCGGCGCGCTCTGTGTGGTCGACGCCGCGCAGTCAGCCGCCCACGCCCCCATTCGCATTGCCGGGCAGGCGGCGGAAGAGGCCCTCGACGTGCTCTGCATGAGCGGGCACAAGATTTACGCGCCCGGCAGCCCGGGCGTCATCGTGGCGCGCAAAGCGCTCTTCGAGGGGCTGGAGCCGCAGGAGGTAGGGGGCGGCATCGTGGATCGGGTGGAGACCGGCTCCTATGAAATCATGGACGAGTTGCCGGAGCGGGAGGAGGCCGGCACCCCCAATTTGCCCGGGGCCCTCCGCCTCGCCGCCACGCTGCAGTTGCTTGGTCGCATCGGCATGGACCTCGTCGAAGAAGACGAGCGCGCACTTACGCAGTATGCGCTGGAGCGCTTTGACGCCATCGACGGCCTTAAGATCTACGGCTCACACCGCCTGGAGGTCGCCGAGCGCATCGGGGTCATCACCTTCAACCTCGACGATCTGCCCCACGGGCTCGTCGCCGCGGCGCTCAACGATTACTTTGGGGTAGCCATGCGCAACGCGTGCTTTTGCGCACAACCCTTCGTGCGCCAACTCCTGGGGCGTACCGGTGCGCGCGGCGACGGCGCGCCCGTCGACACGTGTGGCCCGGAGACGTGCGGCCCTGAGACCCAGCCCGGCATGGTGCGCGCTTCGCTCGGGCTCTACAATACCGAGGCGGACGTAGACCGGGCGGCGGAGGCGCTCGCCGACCTGGCCGACCGGCCGGACTGGTATCGCACACGGTATCGCCCCCGGAGGGAGGGCAGTGGCGACTGGGTGCACCGTGAGTTCGAACACCCTCCGGCGGCCGAGTTTTCGCTGGAAGCTGCGGTGGATGCATGGCTGCAGTCGGAGTAGGGCAATACTACGCGTCGGTCGGGTCGTTTGTGGTGGCGTGGCCGTCCACCGACACGGCCGCTTGCCGGTCCACGGTCTGGGCCAGCACTTCCAGCCAGCGGCGCACTTGCGTGAACACCAAGTAGCGTTCGGAGACGCGCCGACGCGCGTTGCGGGCCCATCGTTTGCGCTCCGCTTCGGTGTTCAACATCTCGTGGAGCGTGTGGGCGATGCCCTCTGGGTCTTCGGCCTTTGGGATGCGGCGACCGTGCACGCCGTCCTTCACCTGTTCGCGGAGACCCGCGGCATGGGTCCCCATCACGGGGCGGCGTTTCCACATCGCCTCCGTCACGGTGAGGCCAAATCCCTCCCGCAGCGAGTTTTGCGCGATAATCGTGGAGCAGCGTTGGAGGGCATTCACCATGAGCGAGTTGACGCGGCGAGACGCCATGGGGAGCGTAATGATGGCCACGTCTCGCTGAATTTCGGGGGGCAGGTCGTGCCAGAGGCGGCAGATTTCGTCGAAGACTTCCTGGCCCTCCGGATCGTCCGAGACCGAATCCGGATCGGGTCCCGCCAAGACCAGTCGGGAGAGTGACAGGCGGTACCGGTCCCGCTCCGAAACAGCGTTGCGGTCCATAAAGCGAGAGTCCTTCAGCCGAGCAAAGCCCTGTAGGAGGGGGGCAAATCCCTTCAGGCGGTCCCAGCGGGAGATCTGTGTGATGATGGGACGCTCCATCAGCCCTAGGTCGTCGGGACGGGTAGCCGGCGCGAACGAGCCGTTCCGCTGCAGTCGGCGGGCCGGTGAGGCAAAGTCGCCTTCCATCGTAGGGTGGGGGGAGCCGGACAATCGGGCGCGACGCAGCACGGACGAGAGTTCCGTGACGGACAGGGTGCGGTTTTTGGGGCTTAAAGGATTGAGGGCCGGCTGGATGAGATCGGCGCGGTCCTCCAAAAAATCGGGGACGTACTCACGGAGGGTAAAGACCGTCTCGTCGTAGGCCTCGGCCCAGGGGCGCAGGAAGTCCCAGGCTGCCTCGGTGGCGTCGTTGGTCGCGTCGAGCCCAATGTGGCACCGCCACACCGACGGCACGTCCATTGTCTCCTGCAGGAGCGCGCCCGTCCCCAGCGGTTGCGGGTCGTGCACCACCACCGGATCGCCCGGTGCCACGCGACGAGCCAAGCGCTCGGCCATCTGTTCGCTGACGGATCGGTACAGTGCCCGGTCGTCCTCGCTGATGTGCGGGTCGCCCGCGCCATGGAGGAGGTTGTGGAGGTGCTTCGTGAGCTGGAAGAAGCGATCCTCCTCGCTCACGATAACGGCCCACTCGGTCGATACGCCAAGCTCTCGGAGCATAGAGACGACCTTGGGCAGCATTTCGGCCACGCCGCCGCCCTGAGCGGTGGAATTCACCATCCAGACAGTCCGGTCCCCCAGCCGATCGGCGTACTGCTGCGCTACGGCCCGCAGGTCCTCAACCGGACGCTTGAGGGGGGCATGGGCCGCAAAATCATCCAGTGTGCGATCCGTGTTGACATCGACGACCGTAATCATGGAGGCGGTTGCGGAGTCCGTAGTTTTTTGTCGATAGGACGCGCAAAAACCGCTCCAGTGCGCACGAACGATGCCTGGTGCAGTGCCTCTCTGTCGGGGAGGAAAGCAGGCGTCGCTGGTTTTGGACGTATTCTGTTACGCGACGCCGTTGGGGAAAGCGCAGTTGGAGAAATCCGCCGGGGGATCTGCTGACGCAGGCTTCGTCGCTCGGGAGATTCCGTGCCGCGGCTCTCCTGGTCTGCAGACGCCGCACTCCGACAGAGAGTCGTGCGGGTGGCCGCATCCCGCCTGTAGACATTTTGAACGCTGTCTCCGATCAGTTTCCTGCATTTACGTCGGAAAATGCTAGGAGCCCACTTGAGAGGCGGCGCAGAAACAATTCGTGGGGGCAGAGGGGGGGCTTCTGCCCCAGAACCGATCAAGCGGGTGCCTGGGCCGTGGCCTCCGCCACGACCTCTTCCTGCACGTTTCCGGGCATGGCCTCGTAGTGACTGAACTGCGTGTGGTGCAGCCCCCGGCCCTGCGTGAGTGAGCGGAGCGTGGTGGCGTACTGGTGGAGCTCCGCCTCGGGCACCTCCGCGGTAATTTTCTGCAGGGGCCCCTGCGTGTCGATCCCCTGCACGCGGCCTCGGCGCGTGTTGAGGTCGCTGATGATGTCCCCCGTGTAATCGTCGGGGGTGGTGATGGTGATCGTGTGGATCGGTTCCAAAAGGACGGGGTTGGCCTTCTGGAAGGCGCCCCGGAAGCAGGCGAACGCGGCGCGTTTGAAGGCTGCCTCGTTCGAGTCGACCGGGTGCATCCCCCCGTCGTAGATGACGATCCGCACGTTCCCGACGGGGAAGCCGGCCACCGGGCCCTCCTCCATCGTGCTCAATACGCCCTTCTTAATGGACGAGAAGAACTTGTTCATGTCAATGACGCCCCCGACGATGGCGTTTACGAAGTGGATCTCGGCCCCCCACTCCGTTTCCACCACGTCTTCGCCCCGAACGTCCACGGAGTCCGGCGGGTGAAAGTCCCCGTCGTACGGCTCTACGAGCATCGAGATATCGGCAAATTCGCCGGCCCCGCCCGACTGCTTCTTGTGGCGATAGTCGGCCGTGGCACGGTTCTGGATTGTCTCCCGGTATGAGATGCGGGGTTGTACGAACTCAACCTCTACGCCGGCCTGGCGCTCTAGCCGCCCCTTCGCGATTTGCAGGTGCATCTCGCCGAGGCCGCTCAGCGTGAGTTGGTTGAGCAGCGCGTCGTGGTTGAAGACAAGCGACGGGTCCTCGTCGGTAATCTGATGGAGGCCGCGGGCCAGTTTGTCCTCCTGACCCTCCTGCACGGGCCGAACGGCCATGCGGTAGCGGGGATCAGGGAACTGGATAGGGGGGACGACGAGGTCGGAGCCCTTTGGGCGGAGCGTGTCGTTGGTGTTGGTGTCGTCGAGCTTCACGAGGGCCCCGAGGTCCCCGGCCACCAGGCGCGGGATTTGGTTGCGGTCCTCACCGTTGAGCTGGTAGATCTGCCCGATCCGTTCGGTGCTTCCGGTAGTAGCATTCTCGAGGTCCTGCCCCGATTCGATGGTGCCGTCGAAGACACGGACGTACGAGTACTCCCCCACGTGCTCCTGGGCCATGGTGCGGTACACGAACGCGAGCGGGTCGCCGTCGGCGTCGGCTCGCACCTCTCGGCCATTCTCCGTCTCGACCAGCCGGCTGGCAGGGGAGGGGCACACGCCCGTAATGAAGTTGAGCAAGCGCCCGACCCCGATGGCCTCCGTGGCACTGGTTACGAACACAGGATAGAGCGACCGGTCGATCATGGCGGCCCGGAGTCCGTTTCGCATCTGATCTTCCGTCAGTTCGCCCTGCTCGAAATACGTCTCCATGAGCCGGTCGTCGCTGGCGGCTATGTCTTCGACCAGCGTCTCGTGGAGGTCATGTGCCCGGTCCTCGAACGCGTCGTCGATGGGCTGCACCTTCGGCTCGGTCGCGCCTTCGGGGTAGTACAGTTGGCGCAGGCGCAGCACATCGACCAGGGTGCGGGTGCCCTCGCCCGCGGGAATTTGCACGACCGTGGCGCCCCGTCCAAAGCGGTCCTCAATTTCGTCGACGATCGAGGAAAAGTCGGCGCTGGCGTGGTCGATATGGTTGAGCACGAACAGGGATGGCGTTTCCGTCTGCTCGCCGTAGCCCCAGGCCATCTCCGTGCCCACTTCCACACCCGAGCGCGCATCCATGACGTACACGGCCGTGTCCGCCACGCGCATGGAAGCGATCACCTCACTTGCAAAGTCCGGATACCCGGGCGTGTCCAGAATGTTGACCTTGGTGTCGTCCCATTTGGCGTGGAGCAGCGTGGCGAAAATTGACATCTGCCGCTCCTTTTCGCTGGCGTGGTAGTCGCTTTTGGTCGTGCCCTCGGACACGGAGCCGGCGCGGGGGAGGGCACCGCTCACGTGAAGCATGGCTTCGGACAAGGCCGTTTTGCCGCTGCCCTGGTGGCCCACCAGGGCAATGTTTCGGATCTGATTGGGGGCGGAAATCGTCATCGGCTCAGAGGCATTGGTGAACGGAGGCGAGGCGTGCGTCTTGGCGGGCCGGGGCCGACCGGGTCGGGCCCGCTAGGCTTTTCTAAGTTTACGGAAAGAGCCGGGAGAATCAAAGCGCTTTTGCCGCGGCAGAAGAGGCTGATCGGTGGATGAGACACCTCCTCGGGGCCGCCGAGCAAAGGGAGGGAAGCGAAACATGGCTTCCCCAATAGGGTTTTCAGGAGACGCTTTGCGTCCATCGCATCAGCAGCCCTTGTCTTATGGCGTCTGTTCCGTCGAATTGGTCGTCGCACCTGAAGGCCTTTGGGGGCGGCATCGTATTGGCTCTCATCGGGCTTGGTTTGTACTGGCAGTTTGGGACCTCGCCCAATCTGCCCACTGTGACCGTCTACAAGAGTCCCTCCTGCAACTGCTGTCAAAAATGGGTGACCCACATGCGGGATCAGGGCTTTCCGGTCGAGATTAAGTCGGAGTTCAACCTGAAACCGGTGAAGCAGCAGCTAGGAGTGCCGGGAGCGCTGGCCTCCTGCCACACGGCGGTGGTGGGCGACTACGTGCTGGAGGGCCATGTGCCAGCGGAGGACGTGAAGGGGTTGCTCCGCCAGACGCCGGATGTACGGGGACTCAGCGTGCCCGGCATGCCGGTCGGGTCGCCCGGAATGGAGCGGGGAGATCGCGTGGAGCCCTACGAAGTGGTGGCCTTTACCCCGGCGGGCGATACCAGCGTGGTCGCCAAGTACGGCCCGCGCTGACCGTGAGCAGTGGGGGATGAACGCTTTTCTGTGAGGAAGAGATGCCGATGGTTGCGTTTCGGATCCTGCTTGTTGGGAGTGCACTGATTCTGCTACCGGCGTGTGGCGACGAGACAGCGTCGACCAGCGACTACGAACAAACGGTCATGCAGGACCGCGTTCAGCGCGACATGCGGATGCGGGACAAAGAAAGTGTGGTTCCCCCTCGCCGCCGGGATGCCTTTCAGGGCCTTGACTACTACAAGGTCGATCCGGCGTACCGCTACGTGGTCCCGCTTGACCGCTTTGCCTCCCCCGACACGGTGATGATGGCGGAGAGCACGGGAGGACTCCGCCCGCAGGCCCAAATTGGAGAGGTGACGGTGCCCCTCCCCACCGGTCCCGTCGACCTGATGGTGTTTCGGGGCGAGAGCGACGAGCCGAGGGGGCGTCGATGGATCCCGTTTGCCGACTCGACCAACGACCACGCCACGTACAAGGGCGGCCGCTACGTGGATCTCAAATCGGCCTCCGGCGACTCGGTGGTAGTGGACTTCAACCGGGCGTACAATCCCACCTGCGCGTACAACCCGGAGTTTGCTTGCCCGCTACCGCCCCCTGAAAATCGGCTGAATGTGCCGGTGCCGGCGGGGGAACGACGGCCAATTTTTGGGGGCAGCAGCTCATCGTAACGCTGAGTCGTCGCTGTGGGCGAGTTGACGGTGGGCCGCAGAGCGGATTCGTTGGAACTTACATTCGACCCCCGAGGCCAGGGGTGCCCCGCCGCTCGGCGTGGGCTGAGAGAGACCCTCCGAACCTGATCCGGTTCGTACCGGCGCAGGAAGCGTCGTCGCACTCCGAGACGAGTCTGGAAGGGACGATTCGCCCCTGGCTTCCTCGTTCGTTTCACTCGAAGCCAGACCCCATACGCCATGCTCGATCTCCACCAGCAAGTCGTTGTTATTACCGGGGCCAGCCGAGGGCTCGGGGCCGCCATCGCCCGCGCTTTTGGACGAGAGGGAGCCCGGGTCGTGGTGAACTACCACCAGAGCGCGGAGCGTGCCAAGGCTGTCGCCGCGGATATCGGCGAGCGGGCCCTTCCGGTACAGGCCGACGTGCGCGCTCCGGACGCCGTGCAGGCGATGATTGACACTGCCACCGACCACTTCGGCACCCCTGTCACCACGGCGGTCCACAACGCCCTCGTGGACTACCGCTTCGACCCCGACGCCCGGGCGACCGTCGACACGATTGAGTGGGCCGACTACCAGGCCCAGCTCGATGGCTCTGTGAAGGGGGCACTCCACCTGTTGAAGGCCTGTCTGCCGGGGATGCGGGCCGCGGGCACGGGGCGCTTCATTGGAATCAGCTCCAATCTCGTGCAGGACCCGGCGGTGGCCTACCACGACTACACGACCGGGAAGACAGCGCTCCTGGGGTTTGTGCGGAACGTTGCCCAGGAGCTCGGAGAAGAAGGCATCACGGCCAATCTGGTGTCGGGCGGACTGCTCGACGAGACGGACGCTAGTGCCGCCACCTCGGACGCCGTGTTCGACATTATCGAGCAAAACACGCCCCGTGGGACGGTGACGACGCCGGAAGAGGTAGCCGACGCTGTGTTGTTCTTTGCCTCCCCTTGGGCCCGCGCGGTCACTGGACAGAACTTGATTGTCGACGGTGGGCTCGTCATGCAGTAGTCCCGCAGCCCCGCGACTCTTTCCGTACGCTTCGATTCGATCCTGGTGCTACTTCTCGCCCTCGAGACCGCTACGACCACCTGTGGAGTGGCCATCCTACGAGACGACGCCGTGCTTGCGTCTGCTCACCTGCATCGCCCCCGCGTCCACGCCGAGCGCCTGACGCCGCTTGTGGAGGATGTGCTTGCCCACGCCAATGTGCAACCGGGAGGGCTGGACGCGGTGGCCGTTTCGATGGGACCAGGCTCGTATACTGGGCTCCGCATCGGCGTGAGCACGGCGAAGGGGTGGGCGCTGGCCACTGGTGCGGACCTGGTCGGCGTACCCACCCTTGCGGCCTACACCGCGCAACTGCGACCCGTCGTCGCAACAGGCGATGTGGTCTGCGGTCTCCTTGACGCCCGACGCGACGAGGTCTACGCGGGGGCGTACCGCCGTACGTCCGACGGGATGACCGAGCACGTTCCCACGAAGGCACTGCCGGCGGCGGCACTCCCCGACTGGATGGGGGCCGTAGACGGCCAGCTATGGTTGGTGGGCGATGGGGCGCCGAAGGCAACTGAGTCGCTCGCTGCGGTTGACGCGCCCCGCACCCTCGTACCGAGCCACGACCTCCCCCCGTCCGCGGCCTGGGTGGCCCGCTGGGGACGGCAGCGTCTGGCAACGGACGGCCCTGACGACATTGAAGGCTTCGAACCGTTGTACGTCAAAGACGTGCATGCGGCACCGGCCCCCTCGCCCTTCGCCTGAGTTTTGTTTGGACATTGAGGGCCGGCGTCCTGATCTTTTGCGGCGGTCCTGGGCGGGAGCATCCTCACTATCCACCCCCTGACACCTGTCCCCACATCCCCATGCCCTGGTTTCGGCGCGAGAAGGCCGGCATCCGTACCACCCGTGAAGAGCAAAACGAAATGCCGGAAGGCCAATGGGTGAAATGTCCAAAGACCGGCGAGATTACCAACCGGCGCGAGCTGGAAAACAATCTGCTGGTCTTTCCCGGCTCGGGCTACCACTTTGGGATGGACAGCCATAAGTACTTCAACTTCCTCTTCGACGACGGCGACTACGACCTACACGACACCGATCTGCGGTCTGTCGACGCCCTCGATTTTGAGGATCGGAAGTCCTACGCGCAGCGGCTGGAGAGCGCCGTGGAGGACACCGGACAGAACGAGGCCGCTCAGGCAGCAACCGGGACCGTGGGGGGACACCCAGTGTCGATGGCGGGGATGGACTTTAGCTTTATCGGGGGCTCGATGGGCTCGGTGGTCGGCGAAATTGTAGCGCGGGCCATCAAACGGGCGTACACGGATAAGATGCCGCTTATCACCATCGCGCAAAGTGGCGGGGCTCGCATGATGGAGGGTGCCCTCAGCCTCATGCAGATGGCCAAGACCAGCGCCCACCTCACGCGTCTCGACGACGCCGGGCTGCCTTTCATCTCGATTCTCACGCATCCGACCACCGGCGGCGTTACAGCATCCTTCGCCATGCTTGGGGACATCCATATCGCCGAGCCGGACGCGCTCATCGGGTTTGCTGGGCCGCGCGTGATCCGGGAAACCATCGGCTCCGATTTGCCGGAGGGATTCCAAAAGTCGGAGTTCCTGCAGGAGCATGGGTTCGTGGACATGATCGTGGATCGTCGCCGCATGCGTCGCCGCATCATTGGGCTACTCGATTTGCTGATGGAGTAGCGATTCCTAGGGCTGTCCGTGCCGGGTCCTGACCGCCTCCGCCATCTTGCCGACCTCGATCGCTTCCAGGAAGTTGGGGCGGACGTGGTGGTCGCCGGAGAGGTAGAAACGACGATGCAGATTTCGGACAGGTGCTTCGGCCGTATCAGGTGTCCAGGGGGAAATGCGGGCGCAGGTTCAGATCACCCGGTCGCACGGCCCCAAGCTTCTCCGGTAGGAAAACGAAAGTGGAGGCGGGCAGTCAGCTCGTGGCAATGGGGAGCCCATCTTCGTGGAGCGCAGTCCTCTGTTCCGACCCGCCGACCCCCAGGCCGGTCCGGGCGCCGCTCCGAAGCGGTGAGGGATTTCGTTGGGGCGGAAGAGTCGTCTTCCGACGAAAGAAAGGGCGATCGGGAGCAGTTAGACAATAACGACGGGGGCAGGAGAGTTGACCTGCTGGCCAGCGGCTGAAGGGAGAGCGCCCATTTTTGATGTGAACGGCGAAGGTGTACATTAGGCGCGGTTTGGATTCGGCAGCTCCCAAGACGCAATTTTTTAGGAGTAACATTATTTGAAGTAACAATGGTGTCGTATGGCGGCGCACTTCTCCCCTGAAACCCGAAAGCCGCACGCAGTTACCATTGGATGTCGTGTTCACTCGACCTTGCTCCAACCTCCATACTCCCTCGGACCTGTTACCACGAACTCCATGAAACGAATATCCCTCCTGCTTAGCATTGTCCTCGGTCTTGTCGCCTGGGCCCTTCCCGCCACGGCCCAGACGACTCCCACTGGCACGGTCGCCCAGATGAACGGATTTAGCCGTGCGCTCGACGTAGACGCCGATCGTGTCTTCGTTGGGGAGCCACAGAATATACATACGCCCGGCCGGGTGTACGTCTATGAGAAAGGCGATGACGCCTGGTCAGAGTCCACCTACCTCGAAGCCACCGACGGTGAGGTTGGGGATGGATTCGGCGCCTCCATTGACGCGACCGGCGAGCACCTCGTGGTGGGGGCACCCTCTTCGAACGCCGCGTACGTCTTTCGGGTAGGGAGCGACGGATGGACCCAGACGGCCCGACTTACGGCGGCCGACAGCACGTCGGGCTTCGGGCAAAGCGTCGTTCTCTCGGAGGACCGCCTGTTCGTGGGCACCTCGTCTACGGTGTCGATGACGGACAGCGACACCCTCACGGCTGGCGCTGTACATGTGTTTGAGCAAGGCGAGGGTCGGTGGAGTGAGGCCACCGTACTCCGGAGTGAAGAGGTGGGGGCGGACGCAGGCTTCGCGAGTGCACTGCTCTCCTGGAAAGACCACCTGCTCGTGACGGCCCCGAAACATGAGAGTGGGGCCGTCGTCGCGTTTCGGGCCGGAGCGGACGGCTGGACGGAAGCGCAGACCATCACCGCGAGTGGGCTGAGCAATAGCGCCCGCTTCGGGAGTGCCCTCCAGGCGGCTGGCGATCAGGTGCTTGTCGGCGCGCCACGAGCCTACGACGCCACCGGGGCGGCCTACAGCCTCTCGTTCGATACGGGCGCAGAGGAGTGGACGGTGGGCGGCCGGCTCTTGCCTTTCGACGGGATGTCGCGCCACCTCTTCGGGTACGCCTTCGCCTATGACGGCTCTGACGTATGGGTGGGTGCTCCAGGGGCGTCCGACCGCACCGGGGCCCTGTATCGCTACAGCTACGATGACGGCACGTGGGGAAGTGTCTCGCGCGTAGCGCACCCCAGAGCGGACGCCGGCAATGGCATTGGCGCCACCCTCGCGGGCAATGCGTCAATCGTCGCTGTTGGCTTTCCGGGGGACGACCACGGGGCCGGCACCATGGGCATCTACTCACTCGCCGACGGAAGCTGGACGCAGGACGCGCCTATCGTCCCGTCTTCCGGCACGGTGCTCAGCGCCATGACCGGTGAAGAGCAGAGCTGCGCGGACGGCTCGGTGGCTCAGTTCTCCTGTGAGAAGATTGACATGAAGTCCTTCCTCCCCATTCGGGACATCGGAGGGGAGCGGGGGATCGAGTTGAATGACATCTGGGGTTGGACGGACCCCCAGACCGGTACCGAGTACGCGCTGGTAGGACGTACGGACGGCACCTCCTTCGTCGATGTGAGCGACCCCACGAATCCGGTCTATGTGGGCGAGTTGCCGCTCACCGAGGGCGCCCAAATTAACTCCTGGCGCGACATCAAAGTGTACAAGGATCACGCATTCGTGGTGGCCGACAATGCCAAGGATCATGGCATGCAGGTGTTCGACCTTACCCGCCTTCGTGACGTGGGCGCCGACGAGAGGCCGGTGACCTTCGACCACGACGCCCTCTACGACAAGGTCAACAGCGTCCACAACATCGTCGTCAACGAGGAGTCGGGCTATGCCTACGCTGTGGGCAGCAGTGGAGGCGGCGAAACCTGCGGGGGCGGACTCCACATGATCAACATCCAGGACCCGACGAACCCCACGTTCGAGGGCTGCTTCGCAGATCCCTCGACCGGCCGCTCCGGCACCGGCTACACACACGACGCGCAGTGTCTCATGTACAACGGCCCGGACACCGAGTACCAGGGGCGCGAGATCTGCATTGGCTCCAACGAGACGGCCATTAGCATCGCGGACGTAACGAATAAGGACAGCACGGTGGCCATCTCCACGGGCTCCTACCCGGACTACGGATACGTCCACCAGGGCTGGTTTGGTGAGAGTCAGCGTTACTTCTACCAAAACGACGAGCTGGACGAGGCGCAGGGCAAGACCGAGCACACCCGAACGCTGGTTTGGGACCTGCAAGACCTCGACAATCCGAAGCTGGTGAACCAGTTCATGCTTCCGGAGAAGTCCATCGACCACAACCTCTACGTCGAGGGCTCCACCATGTACCAGTCCAACTACAAGAGTGGACTGCGCATCGTTGACATCAGCAACCCGACGAAGCCGAAGGAGGTCGCCCATTTCGACACGCAGCCCTACGACGACAACGGGCCGGGCTTCCAGGGAAGTTGGAGCAACTACCCGTACTTCGACAGCGGGATCATCGTGGTCTCCAGCATTGGTGAAGGCCTCTTCGTGCTGGAGAAGCCCAGGCAGGAGCTGTAGATCCCACCTATCACGCTCGCTGGAAGGCCGCGGGGGTGGGGCTGGCTCCCGCGGTCAGATGTCCTAAACCAATCCATCTTGGACTCCCATGCGTCGTCTGTTCACGGTCCTTGTCGCGATCGCCCTCCTGGGGCTGTCGATGCCGGCTCTGGGGCAGTCCCCAAGCCCCAAGCTCTACGTGTGTAACCAGGGCGAAGCCACCGTCTCCGTGATTGACATGGAGTCAATGGCAATAACCGCGACCGTAGACCTAAAGGAGCGAGGCTTCTCGGAGAATGCGAAGCCGCATCACGTGGTGGCCGAGCCGAACGGAGGCCACTGGTACGTCACCCTGATCGGGGCGAATACGATCCTGAAGTTCAATCAGGACAACGAGATTGTAGACCGACTGGACAACTTTGAAGTGCCGGGCCTCTTGGCCCTCGATCCCGCGAAGGACGTGCTCTACGCGGGCCGCTCGATGAGTGCCGTGAATCCGCCGAAGAGCCTGGGCATGATTCAGCGGTCCAACATGGAGGTGATGGGGCGCGTGAATACTTTCTTCCCCCGTCCCCACCCACTCGCCGTCACGCCGGACGGGAACCATGCGTTCATCGCCAGCCTGGCTACCAACCAGTTGATGGGCATTAACACCGAGACCCGAGAAACGACGTTGACCCGGTTGGAGGGCACGACCCAAACCCCGGTGCAGTTCGCGGTGACGCCGGACGGCTCGCGGCTCATCGCCGGGGGACAAAAGACGGGACAGTTGCTGGTGTTCGACGCCACGCAGGCGCCGTCACTTTCCGTGGTCGATACGCTCAATGTCGGAGAGCAGCCGTGGCACCCCGTCATTAGTCGTCAGAGTGGCCTGGCGTACGTGCCGAATAAGATGTCCAACTCCATCAGCGTGGTGGATGTCGACAATGCCGTCGTCACGGCGACCATTCGGGGCGACGGGCTGGCACAGCCCCACGGAACTGTTCTGTCCCCGGACGGCCAGTACCTCTTCGTGTCCAATAACAACCGCGAGGGCACCTATACGCCCACCGGCGACAACCCGAGCGCCGGGACGGTTACCGTAATCGACACGAACACGAACGAAATCGTGAAGATCATTGAGGTAGGCACCTACCCCACCGGCATTGGGACCTTTGGGGGCCAGCAAGCACCGACGATGTAACCCCCGACAAGGTCCCAGCCCCGGCCCGCGACGTTGCTTTCTCGATTCGAACAGCCCAATGTCCCGCGTCCTCTTCGCTGCCGCCTGCGTGATCGGACTGGTCCTCGTAGGATGTGCCGGTTCCGCTCAGACTGGGTCTTCGTCCTCTGATGGAAGCACGGGCGGCGCGTTTCCCGGCGACTACCGTCGTGTGGTCGCTCCCTCGTTCCCCCTCCTCGACCCGGACGGGACGCCCATTTCGAACCCGTTTTACGGCGGGTTCAATGCCCCCCGTCCCCAGTTTGTGGACATCGACGACGATGGCGATCCGGACCTTTTTGTGCAGGAGCGACCGGGGCAGGTCGCGTTCTTTGAGCACGTAACGGAGGGGGACTCGTCCCGCCTCGTCTGGCGCACCGACGACTACAAGAACCTGGACATTGGGGAATGGTATCGGTTCGCGGACCTGGATCAGGACGGGGTGCAGGACCTTCTCACCGAACAGCCGTATAGTCACATTCGCGCCTACCGAAATGTAGGCAGTGCCACCGAGGCAGAGTTCGAGCTCTTCACGGACACGCTGCGTACCTCCTCCGGTGACCCGATCTTCTCGGATCGGCAGAACATCCCCAACGTCACCGACCTCGGATGTAACGGAAAGCTGGACCTTTTTCTGGGGCGGCTCGACGGAACGATCACACGGTACGAGGCGGTCGGGGACTCGGCCGGCATGCCCCAGTTTGCGCACGTGACCGATCAGTTCGAGGGGATCAAGATCGTGGGGCAATCGTCGGGCCAGAAGAAGGGGCCTTCTCTCCACGGGGCCAACACGCTTACGTTTGCCGACATCGATGGGGATGGCGACTCGGACCTCTTCTGGGGCGACTTTTTTGAGCCAGGGCTTCTCCTCATCGAGAACACCGGCTCGTGCGGCAATCCCATTCTGAGCGGCGAGCCGGAGCGGTTTCCCCTCGACGACCCGTTGCTCACGAGTGGCTACAACGCCCCGGCACTCACAGACTGGACCGGCAACGGGAAGATCGATCTGTTCGTGGGAGTACTTGGGGGCTCAAACGACGCCAATACGAGCCTCGCCGATAACTTTTATTTCTATGAGCACACGGAAAAGGGATATCGGCTGCGCACCAAGCAATTCGCCGGCGGGCTCGACGTAGGAAGTGAGAGCACCGTGGCACTCGGCGACATTGACGGTGATGAGCAGACTGATGCTTTGGTGGCCAACAAAATCGATCCGGAGGAGGGCGCCACCTCGCTCGTTTACCCCCTTACCCACACTGGATCGAAGCGCACGAAGCTCCGAAAGCGGGCCGCGCTGGACCTGCCCGACGCGTACCACTACGCCCCGGCGCTAGGCGACCTCACGGGCAACGGCGTGGCCGATCTAGTCGTGGGGACCTGGCAGGGAGGGCTCTCCTACTACGAGAATCAGGGCAACGGCACCTTCCGTGCGACGGACGGTCCGCTTCGTGGGCTTTCCGGCGGCACCAATGTTGTGCCTGCCCTCGGCGATCTAACAGGGAACGGGCGCCTGGACCTCGTGCGGGGCACGGCCAGCGGCATGGTGACCCTGCACCGCAATTCGGGCAGTGCCTCGGTGCCCAGCTTTGCCCAAACGGCCGATACG
>CAJXKO010000018.1 GCA_913055845.1 uncultured Bacteroidota bacterium
AGGTACTGGGCCTTCGACACCGGCGTCGAAAACACGAGCGGGTGGATGCCGCTGTCGTAGTCCCGGTACACGGACTGCCCCATGAAGGGCGCCGTGATCATCAGCCCCAGCAGGCTCACGAAGAGGGTCGTGGCATTGATCGCGAAGGGGCTATTGGCGTGGGTGTTCGGTCCCATGCCAAAGATGGTGATGTTCGCGTCCGTGAACGCGCCGCCCAGCGCATTCATCAGCAAGAAGCTAACCCCAAAGAAAATCGCGAAGTAGACGTGCGTCGAGAGCTGCCTCAGGCGGTGCTGGACTTCCTGGACAAGAAGGTGTGCAAACATACCAGCGGAAAGGGTGGAGTACGGTTGTCGTGAGGGTGCGGTCGGAGGGTGCGGTCGTCGTGAGGACAAGCCTGCGTGAGGTCCGGCTCATGCGAGGACGGGCTCACGCCACAGCAGGGGCATCTTCGCGGGAGCCCGTCTTCATCTGCGTAAAGTAGACATCCTCCAGGTCGGGATCGGCGGCCTCAAAGGCGGGGCCGGGCCGGGACGACGCGTGGGTCCGGATGACCGGGCGGCCCGCGACGAGCTTCGTAGAGATGACGTTGCAGGTCTCCTCGTGCTCCGGGAGGGTCTCCTTGGTGACCGTCTTGCGCCAGATCTGTCCCTCCAGGTCGGCGATGGCCGCCTCCGGCGCGCCCTCAAAGATGATCTCCCCCTCGCGGATGATGGCCATCTGCGTGCAGAGCTCGCGCACGTCGGCCACGATGTGGGTGGAGAGGAGCACGACGCTGTCCTCACCGATCTCGCTGAGCAAGTTCAAAAACCGGACCCGCTCGGCGGGGTCGAGCCCCGCGGTCGGCTCGTCGACGATGATCAGGTCCGGGTCCCCGATCAGCGCCACCGCGATGCCGAACCGCCGTTTCATCCCGCCGGAGTAGCCCCCGAGGTCCTGGTCGCGGGCTCCGTCTAGGTTCACGCGGTTCAGCAGGGCGTCGACCACGCGCCGCCGCTCGGAGCGATCGGTGATGCCTTTCAGCGTGGCGAAGTGGTCGAGCAGGGTTTCGGCGGAGACGTTGTCGTAGACCCCGACCTCCTGGGGCAGGTAGCCGAGACGCTTGCGGAGGGTCTGCTTCTCCTCCAGGGCGTTGATGTCCCCGAGGTGCACCGAGCCGGTGTCCGGTTCCTGCAGGGCCGCGACCGTGCGCATAAGCGTCGACTTTCCCGCGCCGTTCGGCCCGAGGAGGCCAAACATGCCGGGCGGAATGGTGAGGGAGACGTCGCTCAGGGCGCGCGTGCCGTTCGGGTAGGTCTTCGAGACGTTCTCGATCGTAAGGGTCATGCGTCGCTAGCCGTGCTTGGAGCCGTGATCGTTGACGATGGGTGCCGCCGGTCGGGAAAGCGGTGGCGTTCCCGCGGGGCCTAGCTTCACTGAGGCCTCCCTCCTACTGAAGCGCCCCTCGTGAGGCGCCCCTCATACCGAGGCGCCGCTCGTACCCTTCATGCCGGGACGTGATCGGGCCGGTGCGATCAACGGGCCGTTCTGTGCGATGGGTCGCAAAGGCCGGCGGCCGCTCTCGGGCGACGCCATCAGGCCGGCCCGCGAGGACCTCGGCGGGAACGTCCGCGAGTCCTCCAGCGACGTGAATTTCTTGCCCTGAGGCATTGAGGATGCGCGAAGGAGTAGCCCCCCTCTGGTTTTAG
The DNA here is from genome assembly GCA_913055845.1 of uncultured Bacteroidota bacterium. GTDB lineage: Bacteria > Bacteroidota > Rhodothermia > Rhodothermales > Salinibacteraceae > Salinibacter. The sequence continues at coordinate 1,689 of CAJXKO010000018.1, forward strand.
CCGGGAACTATGGACGGGTCGGCCTGAGGCTCCTCTGCCGTGAACATTTGAGCTCAAGGCGAGAATTTTCTCCGCCCCACAACCTCTCAATACCGAGGGAGAAAGAGCCCCTGCTCCCCTCAGTAAAATGTCCCAAGCAGGATGCCGTACGCGACATGGGCGATGAGCGTGAGGGCCGGCGTCCTGCCCCCGTAATTGAGCGCCATGAATCCGGGCGGTTCGAGCTGGCGGGTGGGCGTGGGGCCGTGGTGCTTGCTCGCCATCCGTGGGTGGAGGTCCGGCAGCATGGGCATGAAGACGATGAGGACGAACAGGCCGTGAAAGACACCGAGCAGTCCCCCGAGCCACCAGGTAGCCCACTTCCAGCTCTCAAAGACGAGCGCGTAAAGGATCGCGAAGGCAATGCCGAGCCCAAGGTGAAGCGTGAAGCCAAGCGCCATGGCCCGGCCCCGGTGCGACGTGACCATGCTTCCAATCATGAACGGGAAGCTCATCCGCGACCACCCCAGCCCCTGTCCCGTCGCCATCAGGAGCGTGAGGACACCCGTCGCGAAAAGGCCCCAGAGCAGCGCGGACCCAACATTGAGGGTGAGGGCAAATGTCATGAGCGTGCGTGCTCCACGGGTTCGTCGAGAGTGGTGAGGGTGCCGTCGCGGGCCTTCTGGAGCGTGACGGCGGCGTTGATGAGGCCGACGTGGGTGAACGCCTGCGGGAAGTTGCCGAGAAAGGCGCCGGACTCCACGTCGATCTCTTCGGCGAAGAGCCCGAGGTCGTTCGCGTAGGCGAGCGTCCGGTCGAGGTTCTCCTGCGCCTCATCGTGCCGGCCAAGGCGGGCGAACATCTCCTCGTCCCAGAAGCTGCAGATGCCAAAGGCCCCTTCCTCAGACGAGAGCCCATCGTCCGTGCCGGGCGGGTAGCGATAGAGGAGCCCGTCCTGTGCCAGCTCCCCGTGGTGACGGGCAAACGTCGATTCCATGCGGGGCGCGGTAGCGTCCGTATAGCCGTAATACGGGAGCAACAGCAGGCTCGCGTCCACCCGATCGCCCCCAAAGGTGGCCACGTAGCTCTCCATCTCTTCGTTGTAGCCGTACTCCTCCACGGCGGCCCGGATTGCCTCCGCTTCATTTCGATAGCGGGCGACGTCCACCTGAAGAAATCCCGCCTCGTCCAGCGCCACGAGCCGCTCCAGCGCCACGCAGCACAGGGCCTTCGAGAACGTGTGGTGGTGGCGGCCGGAGCGCACCTCCCAGATGCCCTCGTCCGGCTCTTCCCACCGCTCGCACACCTCGTCGCCAAGGGCCGACAGCAGATCCGCATGCCAGGTGTCGAGCGACTGCTCGCGCCGGACAAACTCGTAGGCCGCGCTGATGAGTTCGCCATACGTGTCGAGCTGCAGTTGGTCGTGGGCCCCGTTGCCGATCCGCACAGGCGGGGACTGCCGATAGCCCTCCAGGTGGGGCAGCGTCCGCTCCTCCACGGTCGAATTGCCGTACACGTCGTAGAGCACCGAAAGTCGGGGCGCCGTGAGGCGAGTGGCGTGCAGAAGCCACGAGAAGAAGGCGCGCCCCTCAGCCTCGTAGCCCAGCTCGTAGAGCGCTCGCAAGGTGAGGGCGGCGTCGCGAAGCCAGCAGTAGCGGTAGTCCCAGTTGCGCTCCCCGCCGATGGCCTCGGGCAGCGAGGTGGTAGGCGCCGCCACGATGGCACCCGAGGGGGCAAAGGTCATCAGCTTGAGCGTAAGGGCGCTCCGCACCACCGCGTCGCGGTACGGCCCCTCGTAGGCGCAGCGCCCGGCCCAGTCGCGCCAGTAGTTGACAGAGCGGGCCAGCTTGCGCTCGGCGTGGTCGCCCAGAAGGGGCAGGACCGCCGGCTCGCCCTCGTCGAACGTGAGCGAGAGGAAGTGGCGCTCGCCCTCGTGGAGCGTCTGTTGCCCGTAGAGGGCGCCCCGTCCCCGCGACCGGGTAAGGGGCAGTTCGCTCCGGACAATGAGGACCGCTCCCTCGTGGTTGTAGAAGAAGCCATGCGGACCGCGGTCCTCCAACGGCGGGTCGATTTGGCCGTATTCCAGACGCGGATCGCAGGTGATACTGATTTCGACGCTTCCCTCGACACACTCGACTCGGCGGAGAATCTCGTGCTCGGGCCACAGCTCTTGTCGATACGCTGCTCGCCCGGCCACGGGCATCACGTCCGTGAGCTGGAGCACCCCCGTGTCCGTCGTGAAGGTGGTCTCTAAAACGTTCGTGTCGGGGAGATACCGTCGGTCCACCGTGTAGTCGTCGACCGGCCGGATCTGAAAGCATCCGCCGTCGTCGGCGTCGAGCAGGGCCGCAAAGACCGACGGGCTGTCGAACCGTGGCCAGCAGAGCCAGTCGATCGAGCCATGTTTCCCAACGAGGGCCGCGCTCGCGCAGTCGCCAATGAGGGCGTAGTCCTCAATGGGTGCGTAGCGGGCGTCCGTGTCGGGCATTCGAGCAGGAAAATGGGGATGGGAATCCACCTGATTCGTCAGAGTCGGGGCACTGATCTCGTTGCGGAATGGTTCGACCGGGGGTTGACTTCTCCCCCGGCTAAAGCCGGGAGCCCTACAGGCCCTTCCCGCGCTCTACCCCAATACTATAGAAATAGGGACGGCGGGGATACGTCAGAAAAGAGCTGCGATGATGTGCACCAGACAGAAACGTAACACCAGCGTGATGTAACGATCCCCAACGGCACTCGTCCATTGGTCGCTTGCCTCCCTTTGTGAGATGATAGGACGACCTTCTGCACCGAGCCTGGCATCGAAGTGTCACGCGCTGGATTTGGGCATCGGGCCGGGTCTTGGGTGTTTCTCTGGCCACTCCCCATACCATCTTTTTAGGACCATCGAGACAACAATGAAGTATCCCCCCAACTTTCTTCTTATTCTTGTCGTCAGCACCGGACTGCTCCTTGCAGGCTGCGACTCCGGGGGCACTTCCGGAAGCGGCGGCACCCTGGCTGTAAAGCTTACCGATGCCCCCGGAGACATCGTTCAGGCGGAGGTCACGATCGAGCAGGTCGCCGCCGTCCCCACCGAGGACACGAGCGAGGGGGACGCGACCGAAGGCGGCACGTCGATCCTGACCGACTCTTCGTTTACTGTCGACCTGACAACCCTTCAGGGAGGCGTGACCGAGCTTCTGGGAGAGGTGCAACTCGCCCCAGGCACCTACAGCCAAATCCGGCTGAAGACCGCCCGGCAGGCGTCTGTCATGTACGAAGACACGACCGGAACGGCCAAGGAGGCCGACTTGATGCTTCCCAGTGCCAAGGAAACCGGCGTCAAGATTAACTTCGAGCCCGTTACGCTCGATTCAGAGAATGATCGAGCCGAGGTCACCCTCGACTTTAGCGTTGAGGATTCCTTCGTAAAGGCTGGGCAGACTGGAACGTACCTCTTCAAGCCGGTCGTCGCCGCGGAGGCCGTCGTGGTGAACGGGGACACGACTGCCACGGGGGACCGCTAATCTGTCCCTGCCAACACGCACCCTCGACACGCACTGTCACGACAGTAGAGTCATGCGACATTAGAGTACTTACACGACATTGTAGGCTTGCTTACAGGTGACTGTAAGCGCCCCGCGTCGGCCCGTCCCTACCAAAAGACCAGACCGGCGCGGGGTATTTTTATGTCCGAGGTCTTAGTATCTTTACGCGGGTGGCTTCAGATTGCAGGAGGATTTTCTCCTCTCCGGACGCGAGGACAGTGCGGAAACGAGGAGGGCGGTGATTATCAAACCCGCGGCCAATATCCGCGCCGAAAAGCTTCAGGCAAAAACAAACGCCCGGCTCCACCACCAATGGAGCCGGGCGTCGGTGCTTGACTGCACCCAGAATAGAAACGCCTTTAGCAGGAACTGAGGCATATCGGTGTCCCCACCAGGGAACCCGATACGCATTCACAAGACAGGTTCATACCGATCAGTTTGACTTCTCCCCCGGCTGAAGCCGGGAGATTCTTCGCGTTCTACACAGACTGCCGAGAGGTCTTACGTCTGCTCCGCGAGCTACACTGGAGGTGCGGACGGAATCGCACTCCAGAGGGTGAAGCCATGACACCAGGTAGACGGGTCATAGAACCTGTCGGTTCATTGTCAGACCCGACATACTTCCTTTTGGCGACATATCGTCGCCTGATGTTCGCGGCACCAACTACGTCCCGATGCCCATGAAAGTCACACTTATAGTATTGAGAGAGCGCGAGAGAGCAGTAAAACTCCCGGCTTTAGCCGGGAGATACACGGACTCTCTCGACAGCCTTAGCGAAACAATTTGCTTGCCTCAAGGTGCAGTCTGTTGTCATACCGATAACCAAGGGTGACACTACTTGCTTTTGAAAATCTGTACCGTTGGGCTGACGGGAGTCTCGTGCGCAGAAATTTCTGCGTAGGCTAATGTCTGCGGAGGATACGTAAGACCTGAAGTGAGAGAACTTCAGGCAGGTCCTGTGAAACAGAAATTCTTTTCCGTGAGGAAGAATCCCCTCGATTCATCGAGGGGAGAAGTCAACCGTCTGGGGTTCTACCGAGCGCCTTTCATCAACCTCCGTGTCAATCGGCTGGCCCAAACGAAAAGTGTCCTCTCTTTTCGAAGTAGTGCATTCCTGCTCCCCATAGGACCGACGTGATACCGGCTCTGAGGACAGTTCCGGCCGACCACTCCGCAGGCAACGTCCCTATCCACTGCGGTGGCAATGCCCCCATCACAATTCCTGCGACCAGGTACAGCGGGAAGAACGCCCCAGCGAGGAGCCCAATTCGCTCAAGCGCCGATCCAGAGGCGAGGCGAGAACGAAATCGAGAGCGCAAGTTGAGAAGCGAGTCCAGCATCTCGAAGCCGAAGCTGCGTGTCGGTTGAAGCGGAGCCCCGTGCAGGTAGGAAGCCGAGGGCACTTCTTCGGGGACGGCCGCGAATCGGACTTCAGAGCAGATTTTCGGCTTCCTAGACGTCCGAGAGTGTGGTTTCACTGTGCCGAGCAGAGGAGCGTGATGCCCGACCAGTATGCTGCCCGCCCCGCGGCTGCCCTACTGGCAAAACAAGAAAAAAGAGTGGCGCGGGCGGTTCTGAGCGGTCTCGAATTTTCCGGCGACTCGTCAGCTCAACTCAGGAGCCAAGAGCGTCAGACCTGCAAGTGCCGACAGGGGGCCAACTACCATAAGCGTAGGATAGACCCAACGGTTCATTTGAACTACTGTCCTGGTGACGGCGACCACGCCCCCCAGAACGCGCATCTCTCGGCTCCAGCCCCCCCATGGCGGGGCCTCCCATGGCGGGGCCTATAGGTCAGAGCCTTCCGGACCGGTGGCCCTTGAACTGGTGTTCTCCAGGGGGGCTTTTCCCGAGTCGCCGTCTTGGGCGACGGCCTCCCGAATTGCCTGAGCCGTTGTCTCCCCGCTTCCGACCCCTCGGCTGACATTGAGGATCTGCCCGCCGGGACCTACCAGAATGGCTGCCGGAAGCCCTCTAATGTCAAACCGGCCCCGTAGCCTCTTCTGCAGTTCGCTTCCCTTTGGTACGAAGGCGTGGTTCCATGGCATCTCCCACTTTTCGGACCGGAACTGTTTCACAGCCTGCCGGGTGTCCCGCAGTGCAACGCTGAGGATGGTAAAGTCCTCGCCCCCATGCTTCCGGTAGGCCTCGTGGAGATGAGGCATCGCCTGAATGCAGGGCCCGCACCACGTGCCCCAAAAATCGATCAGGACGGTTTTGCCCTCAAAATCGCTCTCTGCAAAGGTCTCTGTCGAGTCCGAAAGCTTCGGAATCTGAAACTCCGGCAGCGTCTTTCCGGCCTCAATCTGGCTGTCAGGGGCAAAGAGACGCTTGGCCTGCTTGGCATAGGGGGACCCTTCATGCTCACTGGTGAGGTGCTGGTAAAACTGCTTTTGCGCCGTGTCGCGTCCGGCGGAGGAGGCGATCTGAAGGCCCCCGAAGAGAAATTCTGCCCGCACCTCTCGATCCGGGTGCTCGGTTCCCGCCTTTTGGAGAAACGCCAGCATCGAGTCGGCGCGCGTGTCGTTCGGGTAAGCAAGGCGGGCCGTCCGAAAGAACGCCTCGGCCACCCGGCCACGACCCGCCGAGCTGCGGTGCCGCGCCCAATGGCGCGAGGTCGGCCCCAGATCGGCTTGTAGAACCCGCCGCGCCTTCGCCGAATCGCCAGGCGCCAGGGCAATTCCGGCCACTTGAATCGTGTCCTGAGGCTGAGCGGTGGCCGAGTGCGCCCCTAGCCCTAGAAGCGTCAAACCGGCAGCCAGTAGCAGGGTGGCAAGTGTCGCGGAAGCAGGTGTCGCGGGGACACGTGCCGTGGGGACGAGAGAGTTAGTGCCAAGCACTTCTGAGTCTATGCCGAAATTAGTCATGGCCGTGTTGGTCCACAGTTCAAAAGAGCCGACCCGGCAAGCATTTCTTCCTGTGGGGAGGTGACCCTCCAGGAAAACATCTTCCGCTGAAGCGTCAGATCAGATCGGCCGGTCGACCTACTGGTTCAGGCCCTGATATAAACTGGAGAGCCAACGCGACGAGTCGCAAAGACGGCGCGCTAAGCTGACAGATGCAATCTTTTCCTCTCGAAGAGCAGGCTGTACCCGGCGCCTCCCCGGCAGTTCATTCCTTCAGGCCCCTGCCTGACTGTGGAGGCGAAGCGCACTCGCCAGCAACGAGAGAATCGGACGGTCCGTGGCTTGTCGCCTTTTGTTTCGCGAAGGCGAATCTCTCGATCCCGGAAGGAGAAATATCCTCATCCCTGACCTTCACGCGTGCGCTAACCCTGGCCCCAGTCTCCGGAAGTGCTCTCATCATCAGGCGGGTCCGGCCGCTCCGCTCATAGTCTGAACTCAAAACGCCTCCTGCTCTTCCGAGGAGAGTCGCTCAGGCGCGCCATTGCCGGAGCGGCCCGGCGGGAAAAGCCCCCTCCCTCCTGGCTTCTTTGATGAGGTGGGCGGACTGGTTGTAGGAGTAATTGCCGTCGCGGAGCGAACGCGAGCCCGAAAGACCGTTCGTGTAGAACGCGAAGACTCCCCCGGCTTTGCCTCAGAGGGGTACTCTTCGAGCAGCCGGGGGCAGAAGCCGGAGAAGAGTTCAATCGACGGTAAAGGTCTTCAGCATGCTCTTTCCATCGGGGTTAGGCACTTCAGCGATCCAGGCGTACTGCCCCGCTTCCAGATCCACAGTGAGATAGGTAGTCGAGCCGCCGGGCATGTCCTGGGCCCCTCCCAGGAACGTGGCCGGGGCCTCTCCGGCGAGACCGCCAGGAGCCGCCCAGTTCATCCACGCGCCCAGCGCGTCCATGTCCGTGCCGTCGCCGAGCCGGGCGAGATGGACGTCGTGACCCAGAAAGTGTGCGTAGGCCGTCTGGTCCGCAAAGGTGACCTCAACGGTGTGCTCGCCGGGTTCGCCGATGGCTCCGTCGACGGTAATTCCATCCTTACTGGAAACCGTCAACTGGAGAGAAGACTCCGGCGGCGCGCTTGCCCCGTTCGACGCGTCGGTCACCGTCAGTCCCTCGATCATTCCTTTGACCGAGTGGAAGGTCCCATCCTCCGTCTTGACGTAGCACTCGACCACGTACGTTCCCGGCTCCAGGTTCACCGTTGTCTCACTCGTCTCGTTCGACGAGGTAATCCCGGGACCGCCCACGAACGCTACGTCGGAGTACCAGGCGGGCAGCTCGAAGCCGGCATCCGGGAAGCTGGGATTTTCCCCGTTGATGTCGTCCATGACGTTCTGGAAGACCGGTACCACCTCGGCCTTGCTGTCTTCGACCGTCTTTTGGTCGCCGTCAACGGTTGGCATTTTCTCCAGGATGAGGAAGTGGGGTTGGTGCCCCTGATTGTCGAACCGGAAAGTCGTCCACCCAGAGGGCACCTCGTCGGTGGCAAGATCGAACAGGTGCTCGCCGGCTTCATGGTCGTGTACGGCGCTCACCTCGACTACGTCCGGCCCCTCGGGCTGGGCCGGTTGGTTGCTGCCACTGCTGTCGCACCCAGTGAGAACGAGGCCAAATGCAACTGCGAGCGTGAATAGGACATTTAACTTGGGCATAACAATCGTCGTATTATTGCATTGGAGTTGAAGGAAAGAAGCAAGGAATAGAGAAGGCCCGGCCTGCGAAGAGGCTTCCCAGACGAGAAGCGCGCCGCCGACCAGTGCCTCCTCACCTCTGGACCACACCAGATCGGGCACAATCTTCTCACGATGGACTCCGGATCTTCTTGTCTTCTTCTTTTCTTCAACTAGGAGGTGTAGTTGCCATGACCGATTCCTCTCCGGAGCGCGTCACGACGCTGCTCGCCCGTCTCCGCGAGGGAAAGGACGAGGCGGCGGGCGATCTCTTTGAGCAGGTGTACACCGAACTGCGACGGCGGGCCCACGGGCAACGGAAGCACTGGAAGGGAAATCCGTCGCTCCGGACCACGGCGCTGGCGCACGAGGCCTACCTCAAGCTTATAAGCCCCGAGGAGCAATCGTGGGAGAACCGGTCGCACTTCTTCGCCGTGGCGGCTAAGGCGATGCGCCAGGTTCTCATAAATGAGGCGCGGCGAAAGCGCGCCCAAAAGCGGGGTGGCGACGCGCCGGTCCTGTCACTGGAGGAGCTCCGCGAGGAACTGGGCCGGGATGTGGCCCTGACCGAGGAGCGGGCCGAGGTGCTGGTGGTGTTGGAAGAGGCCCTCGGGCAGTTGGAGGCAGAGCGACCGCGGGCGGCCCGGGTGGTGGAGTGCCGCTTTTTCGGGGGGATGACGATCGAGGAGACCGCTGAGGCGCTCGGGGTGTCCGGATCGACGGTGAGCCGCGACTGGAAGATGGCTCAGGCGTGGCTCTATCGGGAGATGAAGCAAATCCGAGGCGAGCAAGTGTCGGACGGCGACGATTCTTCGTAGCATGAGCTCTCCGGAGAAAGATGTCCGGCCGAAGAACATCCATCTCATGAAGAGCACGGGATATGCCATGACCGGTGAGCAGTGGGATCGGGTCGGGGGCATCTTCGAGGAGGCCCTGGCCTGCCCCGCGAGCGAGCGTGCCAGCTTCCTCAAGGAATCCTGCGGCGATCCGGCCGTCCGTCGAGAAGTGGCCTCGCTCTTGAAAACCGCCGACGAGGCGGAGGAGCTGTTCGACCAACTGATACCGGTGGTGCGGGAGCACCGAAGACCGCAGAAGGCTGGGTGGGGGACGAGAACCAAGAACGACCCGCTGGACCTAGAGGGCACGGAGGTCGGCCGCTACGCGGTCGAGAAGCATCTCGGGGGCGGGGGCATGGGCATCGTGTACCGGGCCCGCGACACTGAACTCGACCGTCCGGTGGCACTCAAGTTTTTGCCGCCCCATCTCGCGGCCCATCCGGAAGCCGAGGAGCGCTTTCTCCGGGAAGCGAAGGCGGCCGCGGCGCTCGATCACCCGAATATTGCCACCATCCACGAGATCGGGGAGACGGAGGCCGGGCGCCGCTTTATCGCGATGGCCTACTACGAGGGCGAAACCCTCAAGGAGAAGATGGCCTCCGAGGCCCCGCTGCCGCTGGAGGAGGCCCTGGAGTATGCCGCCCAAATCGCCGAGGGGCTTGCGCGAGCCCACGACGCCGGCATCGTGCACCGCGACGTGAAGCCCGCGAACGTGATGGTGACGGAGAGCGGCGGCGTGAAGCTGGTGGATTTCGGGCTGGCCCGTGTGGCGGATCAGTCGCGGCTGACCGAACCGGGCCGTCAGCTGGGCACGGCCGCCTATATGAGCCCGGAGCAGGCCGAGGGAGACGAGGTCGACGCCCGGACGGACGTATGGGCCCTGGGCGTTCTGCTTTACGAGATGCTTGCGGGCGAGCGGCCGTTTTGCGGGGAGCGGAAAGCGGCTGTTCTCCATTCGATTTTGCATGAGGAGCCGACGCCCCTGCATGAGCACCGAAGCGAGGTGCCGGCGGCCCTGGCGCAGATCGTCATGCGCTGCCTGCAGAAGGCCCCGGAGCAGCGGTACGAGTCGGCCGGAGAGCTGCTCGACGATCTGCGCGCCGTACGGAGCGGCGAGGCCCCGCCTCACGCCGAGGCCCCAGCGACGGACGACGCAGACCCGCAGGATCGGTCCATCGCCGTGTTGCCGTTCGACACCATCGGCGCCACGGAGGCCACGGCCTTCACCGACGGCATCCACGGCGACCTGCTGACGCAACTCTCCAGCCTGTCCGGATTTCAGGTCATCTCGCGCACCTCGGTCCGCCAGTACCGTGACTCCGAAAAGCCGGTCCGAGAAATCGCCCGGGAATTGGACGTACAGTGGATCCTGGAGGGCGAAATCCAGGAAGCCGGCGGCCAGGTGCAGGTCAACACCCGACTGATAAATGCCCAGGCGGACCAGCAGGTGTGGGCGCGGGACTACCGGCGCGACCTCACCGCGGAGAACCTCTTCGACATCCAGGGCGAGCTCACGGAGGAAATCGCACATTCCCTGAAGGCCGAGCTGACGCCGGAGGAAAAACGGCAGGTTGAGCATCGCCCGACCGAGAATTTGGCCGCGTACCGCCTCTGCGCGCAGGGCCGGAAGCACCTGGATCAGCGCACCGAAGACGGGATTCGCCGAGCGTTTGACTGCTTCCAGCGCGCCATCGAGCAGGACTCGGAGTACGCACTGGCCTGGGCCGGGCTCACCGACGCGCTCTCCCTGTTTGCGTTCTACGGATTCACGCCGCCCGACGACGCGCCCGATCCGATGGACACGGCCCAGCGCGCCGTGGACCTCGATCCCAAGCTTGGGGAGGCGCGCACCGCGCTCGGCATTCAGCACGCCATCCGCCACGAAGGTCCCGCGGCGCTCCGGGAGCTCACCCGCGCCGTGGAGTTGGCGCCCAGCTACGCCGAGGCGCACATCTGGCTCACCTGGGTTTCGGTGTGTCTGGGTCGTCCAGAGATGGGACTTCCCCCGGCCAAGCGGGCCGTCGAGCTCAATCCGCTGGCGCCGGCCATCCGCGTGTACCTCGCCGAAAATTATCTGGCGAACAACAACCCGGACGACGCGCTTCGCGAAGCCCGACGCGCCCGCGAAATCCAGCCGGAGTACGGACTCACGCACTTTATGGAGGGACTCGTCCTGCACCACAAGGGACGGTCCGTCGCTGCGGCCTCCTCGCTACAGCGGGCGCAGTCTCTGGTGTCGTCCCGAGGAACGCCGACGCACGCCGAAATCCAGGCCGCCCTTGCCGTCACGCACGCCGCCGCCGGGGACGCCCCGCAAGCCCGCGAGCACCTCCGTCAGATTGACGAGGCGACCGCGCCGTTCTCTGCTGGTCTTGCGCAGGCGGCGCTCGGCAACGTCGACGCGGCCGTCGAGGCATTCGAGCGGGTGGACAACTGGGGATCCCCTGAGACCGAGCACCTCCGCTACTTCTTCCCCGACGTGCTCGGGCCCCTTCGCGACGACCCGCGCTACGAGGCGCTGATCCGCGGGGTCAACCAAGCGTGGGGGCTGGAGCCGGACGGAGGCCTGCCCGAAAAACGCTCGCCGACCAAGTAGTCCTTGGCGAATCGGGCTTGTCTGCGCGTCAGGGCACGTTCTCCGACCGCACCGGGAGCACGAGCTTGCTCGGACGGTCGGGGCCGAGGTGCAGCTTTACGGTGGCCATCTGGGCATCCTCGACGGACTCCTGCATCACCGGACCTCCGGAGTTGTAGTTCTTCTGCCACGCCGGATCGTTGAGCGGAGCGATGACGAGACGGATGCGGCTGCCCGCCTGAATCCGGCGCGCGGTCCACCAGAACGTGTCGAACCGGTAGCGCTCGACGCGGCCGGGCTCGGCGAGGGCCGTCGTGTCGACGCCGTGGCGGTGGCGGGCACGGAGGTGCGTGTTGCCGAGGTAGATCGTCTTCCCGGTGGGCCGGACCTCGTAGACCCAGGCGGCGAGGTCGGTGTCCGGCACGTCGAGCTCGATCCAGGCGTCGAGGCGCATCTGACCCGCCAGTTCGAAGGACTGCTCTACGGGCGGGCTGTGATAGATCAGCTTAGGTCCCTCCAGAAACGCCGCACCCGGGGCAGTGAGGCTGCGCTGCATGGACTGTAGCGTCGCAAGGTCCGCCGTGTCGCGGGGGTTGTAGACGTACCGGTCGGTGTCACTCGACGCAGGCGCCTGCGGCGTGAGCTGCCCGGCGTCGAAGGGATCACTCGGGTTGGTGTCCGGCGATTGGAGGTAGAATGTCCGCGACGTGTCGGCGACCGCCTCCAGCGACGGCGCGGTCCGCCACCGGCCGGCGCCCATCACGTAGTAGACGACGCGATCCTTCAGCATCGGCGGCTTCGCGCCGTCTCGCAGTGTCCAGTCGTACCACTGCCGGTGGAGGCGATTCATGTCGATCGCGGCGGTGTCGGCAAAGGTGAGGCCGCGGAGCTCCGTCGCCGGATCGCGCGTCCCGCCGTGGCTCCAGGGGCCCATCAGCAGGTAGTGCTGCTCGGTTCCTCGCTCAATGCCGTGCTGCATGTGCCTCCGGTAGTGGCGCAGCGCCCCCGGCTGGTCGGCGTCGAAGTGGCCGGTCACGGTGAGGAGGGGCTGATCCAGCGCGCGGTAGTCGGCCGAATCGGAACTTAGGGCCCGCCAGTGGTCGTCGAAATAGGGATGTTCGATCCACTGCTCGAAGGTCTCCTGGGCCCGGAGCGACAGCCCGGCGATCTCGTCCAACGCCGAAAAGGGGCGGCCCGACGTGTGGAGCTCCCGGAACGCCTGCTGCCAGTAGCGACCGTCCCGAAACAGGGACTGCTGGGAGGCGCGTCCCTGGGTGAAGGTGAGCCACCGGGCGATGTAGGTCGGGACAATGCCGTGATAGACGGGGACATCCTCGCCCGGGTACAAGGCTGCGGTCGGCACCGCCGTGCGGAGGGGATCCGGGTCCTCCCCAAGCACCTGCCACTGGACCATCCCGCGGTACGACCCGCCACGCATCCCCACCTGCCCATTGCTCCAGGACTGATTGGCAATCCACCGGACCACCTCGGCCCCATCCGCGCCGTCCCCGACCATCGGCCGAAACGTGCCCTCCGATGCCCCGCGGCCCCGCACGTCGACGTTGAGGTACGCGTAGCCACGGGGGGCGAAGTACCGCCCGTACTCGTGCGCGTCGTCAACGGTGTAGGGCGTCATCGACAGGATCGTCGGGCGGGCGCTATCCGATGCCGGACGGTAGAGACGACCGTGGAGCTCGGTGCCGTCGCCGACCGGGATCATCAGGTCGGTGATGGTGATGGAGGCGGCCTTCGACGCCGACCGCTGTGCGTCGGCCGATCGGGAAACGAGAAGCGCTCCCACCAGCAAGCCGGCGAGTGCGACGACGAGCGCGGCACGCAACGGGCGATTGAAGTGAGGGGAATGGTCGGTTGAGGTTACTCGCATGGGTTCGGGGGACTTGGGTGTGAGCGAAACCAAGGATTCGGACGGCGTCGGTCGGGATGGCGACCCGACCGAAGTTGGGACGCGCGGGAGCGGCCTATCCGCTCAGTTCCCACTCGAATCGCTCCGCGTCTTCATCGCGGGCCTCCTGCAGCACGAATCCCGTCAGCAGGAGGACAGACAGAGAGGGACGGGTCGCTTTCCCTACTCTCGCTTGTCAAACCAGACATCCCGGGTCCGCAACGCTGAGGCGTAGTATCCCGTAATGAGCCCGACCTTGTTGCGCTCAAACTGAACTTGGATCTCTGCTTCTTCCGCCTGAAAGGTGTTCTCTTCCCCTGGCGTAAACCGAAGCGTCCCGTGCCACCGGTGCTGGGCTACAAGCTGGCTGTCCTCGACGGCAAACGTGTAGACCGTCTCGAGCTCCGGGCTGTAATACCGCCCGGCAAACGTCCGAAGATCCGCTGCACTCGGGGTCCAGGGCTGGACCGGGCGAAGGGGCGTGTCTCCGACGGACGTCCGAAGCGTAGCTTGGGTTACCTTTCGCTCCGGGCCCAAATGAAAGATCACCTGAGCGGTGCTCCCTTTTGGCTGGAAGAGAGTGTCGGAACGGGCGATAAGAGGTTCCCCCTCCACGAAGAGCGTACCTTCTTTTTGCTTGAGGGTGTAAACGGTGCCGTCGTCCGTTCGGTACTTGCCTGCATACCGGTGGAGCAAGGTCGAATCGACATCTGCACCCTCCTTCGCCCGTGCCCTCTCCGACTTCGGACCCATGTGCTCTCCAAAGGCGATCTCGGACACCTTCTGTGCTGCCCCCGCTGCGTTCACGCCGTCGTAGTTGCTCATAACAACAACACCGGCCTCCAGCGCAGGATAGTAGCTCACCTGAGCCAGGTACCCAGCGTGAGCACCGCCGTGCTGAAGACGCTGAAGGCCCCGGTATTCATCGTTGAAAAGACCGAGCGCGTAGCTTGTCGTATCGCCGGAGGTGAGCACGAATGGTGTCTGGAAGCGCTCCTGCACGGCCTGCCCCCCAATCTCCGCGGCCTCGAAGTTGCGAGCCCATCTCGCCAGGTCGCCGACCGTCGTAAAGACCTCTGCGGCCCCAAAAATTGATCGGTTGCTGGCCTCTTGGATATACCCCCCGTGCTCAGCATCCGTGTAGGAATCGGCCGCCTTGGGGATCACCTGTCCCACCTCCCGCTCAATCGAGGTCTGCTTCATCCCCAGCGGGCGGAAGACGTTTTCTTCCATCCACTTCGCAGGGGCTTCTCCAGTGACCTGCTCCAGTACGTCTGCCAGAATGACGAAGGCCGTGCTGTTGTACTGAAACGTTGATCCGGGCGAAAACTCGAGTTTCGGCTGCCGACGAACCACGTCGAGGGCCTCTTCGCGCGGAAGATAGTCCTGGCCGGGCACCCGGCCTGCCAGGTATAGCGTGCCGTAGGCTTCTCGGTACCCGCTGGTATGGGTCAGCAGGTGCCGCAGGGTGACCGTCTCGCTGAACTTCGGCCAGTCGGGCAGGTGCTCCCGAACCGGATCCTCCAAGGACAGCGCTCCTTGCTCCGCAAGAAGCGCAAACGCAAAGCCCAGGAACTGCTTCGATGCCGAACCGATGTTGAAGCGCGTTTCCGGGGTGATTGGAATTTGATGGGCGAGATCGGCCATGCCATATCCTTTGGCGAAGGAGACCTCTCCGTCCCGAAATACCCCGACCACCGCCCCAGGCGAGTCTTCTCGGTCGTACTCGGCCATCAGGGAATCGACCTGCGCCTCCAGGGAGTCGGTCGATTGTGCCTGGGTGTTCTGGGGCCAGGCGCCGACGGGCCCCAGCGCGCCGACCAGCAGGCCGGCGAGGGCGATGATGAGTGCCGTGTGCAAATAACTAAGCAAGCCAGCGGACTGCGCCCGTGTAGAACGCATGGTGGTAAGAAGCTTTGTTGGCAAGTGAAGACGACAATGAGCAAGGAGGGTCGCTCGATCGGAGTGATGACTGGCTGGAGATCCGGACACATCGGTCACGGCCGGCTGCTACTTCGTGTAGCGCTCCGGAATCGGCGCGTCCTCCCGTTCCGTGTGCCACAGGAGACTCATGATCCACCACCGGTCGCCGTCGTACCAGAGCTGAAAACTGTTGATGCCCCGTTCGACCGGCTCCGGGCCCTTCGCCGAGTGGATCGACTCGTAGGTGGAGAAGACGTGCGCGATGTCCCCGAAACGCTCCGTCTCGGCGTGGATCTCCCGTTCCACAAAGCCGTCTTCAATCATCTGCCGAACCTGTCCTTTCGCTCCCTTGACGTACTCCTCCATGGTGAAGGCCCGGTACCCAGCGCCTCCGCCCTCAACGCGACGGGTTGGGATCACCCGCGCCTCGGGTAGAAACAGCGACCGGAGCCGGTCCCACTCGATGCTATCCTTTTCTGCCACGGAGATCACATCGTACGCGGCGTCCACGATGGCGTCGGGGCTCTCCACGTCGGCCGAGTTGGCATCGGGGCGTTGCCGGTATCGCGCCGGCACCGAGGCCTGAGTACCGGCGGGGGAAAGGGTGAGCGGCCATGAGCGGCCGTTTTTATTCGTCCACGTTCCCTCGACCGTCGTGTCGGCCGCCGCGAGCACCCCCTCATACCGGCCGCCGAGGCTGTCGACCTCGAGGGTCAGGCTGTCGCCGTCGATCACGACGCTCGACACGGGAATGATGGTCGCGCCCGTTCTGGGAGCATCCATCGAGGCGGTCAAGGTGCCGTCCTCGGCGCGCTCGATGTGAAAGACGGCACGTGCCTCGACCGGGACTCCCTCCAGTGTGCCCGCCCAGGATCCGAGGAACGCCTCCTGGGCGTCCGTCTGCGCCTGTGCGGCGTTGGGCCGCAGCTCA
Source organism: uncultured Bacteroidota bacterium (assembly GCA_913055845.1). Lineage (GTDB taxonomy): Bacteria > Bacteroidota > Rhodothermia > Rhodothermales > Salinibacteraceae > Salinibacter. Next base: position 17,933 of record CAJXKO010000018.1, read on the forward strand.
CCTGCCAGCAGGCCGGCGAGCGTGATGATGAGCGCGGCACGCAAACAGCGATGGAAGCGAGTGAAATGCGTTTTCGGAGACGCGAGCATGGTTGAAGGGGTTTGCTTTCGGGTGAGACGAGAAAGGGGAGCGTCGCTCAGAGGAAAGAAGTCCCCAAGTACGGACGGTCCGGCAACGGCCTACCCGTTCAGCCCCATTCGAGTCGCTCGGCCGAACGGGCTCGTTGGACCTCTCTTGACTTGTTTGCGTCCTCCTCGTGCGTGTATTCTGCGTCTTCATCGCGGGCCTCCTGCAGCACGAGTCCCGTCAGCAGCAGAAGGGCCATCCCGGCGGCGCCTCCTGCACACCAGGCGTAGTAGGTCGCGCAGAGCTCCAGCATGTGGCCGAGCGCTTCGACCTGCTGAACGAGCGGCGACAGGGCGTTCCAAAACAGGTCCGATGGAGTCGACGGAAGCATGGCGCAATTCTATTTTGGTGCAGGAAGGCGCGAATGGGGGCCGCAAGGCCCCGCCGCGGTCACTCTACGATGAGCTCCTTGGTGTGGAACGAGCCGCCAAGGTACCCCCACACCACGCCGTGCCGTCCCGAGGACAGGTCCACCGTAAAATACGCAGGCTGACGGGCGGGTAGGTACTCGAACCCCCCGAGGAACCTGGCGGGCGCAGGTGTGGACGGGCCCCTGGCCTGGGCTTCCTTCATCCACGCAACGATCTCATCGAGGGTCGCGTCCGGGTTCAGTCGAACCGGCCACGCGAAGTAGGAGCTGTCCGGAACGCCCTCGGGCACCTCCTCGACGACGAAACGGAGGGTATTGATGCCGGGCGTCAACTTCCCGTCGACCACAATCTCGCGGCCGGAGGCCCGGAGGGTCGCGTCGGCGCTCGGCGGGACGGCCTGAGTGGAATCGTCCGTGACGGTAAGTCCTCGGACCATCCCGAGCATCCAGTGTGGAGTCCCGTCCGGGGTCGGAATGCCGCAATCCATCACGTAGGTGCCAGGCGGGAGCCGAACCGTTGCCTGCCCGGTGTCTCCCGGGACGACAGCGCCCACGCCTCCCTGCGCTTCGAGGACGCGCGGACCCACCCAGTCGGCGACGCTCTGCGAGATCGCCCGGTCCGCCCTCGCTGAGTCAATCGTCCCATCGGCAATCAGCGACCGAACGCTGTCCACCGGCGCGAGCAGCGCGTCCCGGTAGTCCGCGAAGCTCTTGTCCGGTGGCAGGCGAAAGAGATGGAAGTGGTGATGCTCGCTCCCCTTATTTATCATCCGAAGCGTCGTCCATCCCGACCGGACGGTGTCCGGCGCCGCAAAGGCGTAGTCCACCGCCGTCACCTCCACGACGGGCGGGACGCTTTCGGACGCCGAGTCGTCCCCGGATGACTGGCAGGCCGCCAGGCCGACTGCAAGCACAAGGCCCCCGAGACCCTTGAGGATTTGAGTCAGTGAGAGCGATGAGGTGGCGCGAGAATTGACGATCATAGGACTGTGAGGTCCGATGAGCGAGCCAACGTGAAACCAGATCGCATCAGTGCCGCTGCGGTCACTCTACGATGAGCTCCTTGGTTTCCGGGTTGTTGTTCGCATAGCCCCACACCAGGCCGTACCGTCCGGACGACAGGTCCACCGTGAAATAAGCGGTCCGCCCCACGGGTAGGTACTCGAAGCCGCCCACGAAGGGAGCGGGCGGGCGCGTCGAGCACGGGGATTCCTGCGGTCACTGGACGACGAACTTTTTGTAATTGTGAGGACGATCTGCACCGAAGTAATCCCAGTGCCAAATATATTGGCCGGGGGTGAGGTCGACCGTCATGTAGGGGGTGCGCCTGACGTCGATGTACTCGAAGCCGCCCAGAAACGTGGTCGGGGCCGGGTTCTGGTACGGCCAACTCGCCACGCTGTCTGCGGAGATGTCGGGGCCGAGGCGGGCGACCATTGCGTAGTAGGCGCTGTCCATCTCGGCCGCAACCTCCTCGACCTCGAAGGCGATGGTGTGCGTCCCGGCGGAGAGGGTGTCGTCAACGAGAAGCTCGTTGCCGGAAATCCGTGCCGTAAGATCCGCCGTGGGGGGATTGGCCCCGTTCTGCTCCCCCGTTACGGTGAAGAAACGGCGCATCCCGAGAACATTGTGACCCTGCCCATCGGGCGCTCGAAGCGTGCAGTGCATCAAGTAGGTCCCCGGCTCCATCTTGACCGTGGTGCGCGCCGAGCGCTCCGGGGCGAGAAACGCCATGCCACCGTTTTTCTCCCTATCCTGATACACCGTTTGGGCCCAGTCTGGCACGATTCGCGCGTAGGCTTTCATCACCTCCGTCGAATCGATCGCCCCAGCGTGGTATAACTCCATAAGGCTATCGGTGGGGGCAACCATGGCGGCTCGAAAGTCCTCGGTCGTGCGGCCGTCGGGGAGCGGGAGGCGATGCAGATGGAAGTTGTGGTGTTCGCTCCCCTCGTTCTTCACGCGGAAGGTCGTCCAGCCGGAGGGGATGGAGTCGGGGACGACGAAGGCATAGTCCGCCATCGTCACCTCGACGACCGGCGGGGCGGTCTCGTCGGCCGACTCGTCTCCGGAGGACTGGCAGCCCGCCAGCCCTGCTGCGAGCAGAAGAGCGGCGAAACCCGTGAAGAGTTGAAACGATGTGCGTGATGCGGGAGCACGAGAATCAACGGTCATGGGACGGTGAGGGCCGATGAGAGAGCTGGCTCGCATTCGATTGGATCCGCGCCCCGGCGGTTACTCGACGGTGAACGGCTGCACGGATCCCTGCTTCGGCGGATTGCCGAGCACCCAGGCGTAGCGGCCCGGCGACAGGTCGACGTGCATGTAGGCCGTGTGACCGGCGAGCATGCTCTGGGGCCCGCCCACGAACTCGACCGGAGACGGCATAATCGGGTCCCACGTCATCCACCGGGCCAGATCGTCCGGACGCGTCTCTTTGTTCAGCCGTGCCAGGTGGAGGTGCTGATTGTATCGATGGAGCGAGACGCTCGTGTCTTTCTTGCCAAAGTGAACGGCGATGGTATGGGAACCGGCTGCCATCGTCGTATCGGCCTGCATCTCTCCCCTCGAGAGGGAAATGCTCCCATCGGCCTCGGGCGGCGAGGCGCCGGTGGAGTCGGTGGTTACGACCAGGGGCTTTGCCATGCCACGGAGCAGGTGAAACCGGCGCTCTGCCGTGCGGACGTAGCATTCCATGACGTAGGTGCCGGACTCCAGCTCCACGGTGGTGTTCGCCGTTCGGCCCGGGGCCGTCAGGCTAACGCCGCCCATGGGAGGCATCTCTTTCGGATACCAATCCGGAATCCTCCGCCTCAACTTTCGGGCGGCGGCTGTGTCGACCGGCCCGGCTCTCACCATCGATCGCAAACTGTCCATGGGAGCGACCACCTTTGCGTAGAATTCGCCATAGGTGACCCCGTCCGGAAGCTGTGACAGAACGAACAGATGGTGCTCCGTGCCCTTGTTCGTCAGCCTGAACGTATTCCAACCTGACCGAACAGTATCCGGCGCCGCGAAGGCGTAGTCCACCGCCTTCACCTCGACGACGGGCGGGCCATCGGCGTCTTCAGTGCGCTGCTCTCCAGCATCGGGCCCCGACCGGCAGGCCATGAGGCCCACTGCGAGCAACAGCGCGGCGAGGAGCCGGGGCGCCCTCGGGATTGGAAACGGCGCGAGCGACACGTCGAAGCGAGAAGCCGAACTCACAGATCTGCTCCGGAATTGAGTGCGTGGAGATACGAAGTCGCCTCTTCGTCTCCCCAGCGACTCGGACACCCAAGCGGGACGGTCCGCAATCACTGGCCCCCGCCCCCTTCACTGCTCCGTGGGAGTCGCCTCGGAGGGTCCCGTCGCGATGCTCTCCAGATGCTCATTGACCCAGCTCCGGAGGCGCGACATGACATCCGGCATGAGCGTGAGCCCGCCGCGGTCGTCCGTCGACTCGGCGAGCACGAGCCCGCACAGGAGCAGAAGCGCTACCCCAGTGGCCCATCCCACGCACCAGTAATAGTAGGTCGCAAGGCCTTCCAGCACCCAGCCAAGCGCCTCCAGTTGTTGAAGGAGTGGGGACAAGGCGGTCCAGAACAGATCCGACGGGGAGGACGGAGGCATAGCATACTTCCGTTCGTGGGTACACAAGGACACGAATGGGTGCGTCGAGGCACCGCTGGAGTCACTCGACGGTGAAGGTCTTCATCATGCCCTTCTCTTTGCTCGCGTGCGAGACCCACGCGTAGCGGCCCGGCTCCAGGTCAACCGTCAGATAGGCCGTCTGGCCCGCCGAACGTGGAAACACACCGCCCAGGAGATCGGCCGGGGCGGGCGCCTGGTACTCATGGGCCCACGCGGCGACCGTGTCGGCGCTTGTGCCCTCGTGCAGCCGGGCGAGCCCCACGTGGTGGGTCTCGGTCCCCTCGTTGCGAAGCTGAAGGGTCGTCCAGCCGGACGGAATCGAGTCGGGGACGCCCCGATACGTGTAGTCCGATGCCGTCACCCCCACGACGTAGGGGGCGTTCTGAGTGGCCGCCTCGTCCCCGGAGGATTGGCAGCCGAGCAGAACAATCGCAAGGAGAAGAGAAACGAGGAGGCCCGCCTCCCCAACGATGCGGGCTCGCCAGACAGGGGAACCGATCGAAAGGTCAACGAATGGAGATCCGGGCATGGGACCATCTCAGAAATGAATGGATCTGCGTGGCTCCCGCCTGCCCCTGAGGACAGGAGGGAGCCAGCCGCGCATTCGACCTCACTCGGACACCTCTTTTGGAATCGGCGGGCCGTATCGCCCCGAAAAGCCGAGGTGGTCGGTCGAGCGGGCGATGAGGCTCTGATATTCCTCGGAGATCTTTTCTACCTCCTCCTCACTGCCCATCATCTCGACCAGTGCCTTTCGAATCTTGATTTGCTGGGGCGAGGTCTCCCACGTCATCTGCGACGGACCGTCCTTCATGGCGCCGACGAGCAGCACGTCCCACGGTCCGGTCTGGAACTCAATCGTGCGTGGCACCGGGACTCCTGCCTGATTGTACGCCGGAATAAAATGGTTGCTGACAATTTCCATCGCTCGCCCCTTCTTACCGGGCTTGTAGTCAACCAGAATGGCGTAATTCCAGGTCACATCTTCGTAGCGTGTCGGCTCGGGCTCTTCGTCCTGCGCCTGCGCCGGCATGGCGAGGAAGCACAGCCCCATCAGGACAAGGCCGAGGGCATAGAACAGGGTGTGCGAAGGAGTCTGAGAACGTGACTGGTCGTGGTGTCCAACGAGAAGAGCAGTCATCGCGTGAAGGAAGGACCTATTTCGAAGAGAGCGAAACGTTGGGGATCGGAAGCCCGGACAGAACTTGCCGGAGCCCGTCCGCCCCCGTTCATTTGCGTGTGCGGGCGATTCATTTTAAGTTTAATTAACGTGCACAGGTATCGGACCGACAACCGCCCGGGGCTCTGACGCCCGGGGACGAGACAGCGGATCCTCTCCGGGACTCATTTTTGGCCGAGCGCCCTTCACTTGTAGACCACACGACAGCGCGGCGGTCTTCTCACACTCTGCCCCGAGGGCCTCCTTTCTTCGATGTTTCTTCATGAAATGAGCGGAAGTGGGGATGATGAGCGTCTCCAAGCACCGCGTGACGGAGCTGCTCGCCGATCTGCAGGCGGGCAATGGCGAGGCCGCGGAGCCTCTCTTTGAGGCGGTCTACGACGAGCTCCGCCGGCTGGCCCGTGGCAAGCGGCGGGAGTGGACGGCCGACCCGTCGCTCCGGACCACGGCCCTGGCGCACGAGGCCTACGTCAAGCTGGTGGGGGACGAGGAGCGCTCCTGGGAGAACTGGTCCCACTTCTTCGCGGTGGCGGCCCGGGCCCTCCGGCAGATTCTGGTGAACAGGGCCCGGCGCAAACGCGCTCAGAAGCGCGGGGGCGACGCCCCAATCCTTTCCCTGGAGGCGCTGCGAGAGACGGTGGAGGCCGAGGGCGACGAGGCGGCCGACCGCACCGTAACGACGGCGGAGGAGGCGCAGCTCCTGGTGCTACTCGACGAGGCCCTAGGCCGCTTTGCAGAGGAGTATCCCCGGGCGGCGCGGGGCGTGGAGTGTCGGTTCTTCGGCGGCATGACCATCGAGGAGACCGCCGAGGCGCTCGGCGTCTCCGCTTCTACGATCAGCCGCGATTGGAATCTGGCCAAAGCGTGGCTCTACCGCGAGATGAAGCGCCTGCGCGGCGGGGACGTAGACGCTGAACCGGACTTGTGACCGAAGCAGAACGCCCCATCAAGCGAACGCTCCGACACACGCGCCCACGGCGTCATGGACACGTCTCGGCGGGATCACGTGCGGGAGCTCCTGGCGGAGGCCCAGTCCGTGTCGCCCGAGGCGCGGGCGGACTTCCTTCGAGAGCACTGTGACGACCCGGCGCTTCGGGCAGAGGTCGCCTCCCTCCTGACAGCCCAGAAGGAGGCTTCGGGCTTTTACGAGGCCCTGGCCGACTCGGTCGTCGCGCCGATGCTGCGGGGGCTCGACGAGGCGGACGTGAACGCCCCCTGCCCTGAAGACTCAGACCCGCTTGGGCTGACGGGCAAGATGGTCGGCAGCTACGCCGTCGAGGAGCATCTGGGCGGCGGAGGCATGGGGATCGTGTACCGGGCCCGCGACACCGACCTGGGCCGCACCGTGGCGCTGAAGTTCTTGCCCCCCTACCTCGCCGGCACGGAGGAAGCGGAGGAGCGCTTTTCGCGGGAGGCGCGGGCGGCCGCCGCGCTGGAGCATTCCAACGTGGGGACCATCCACAAGATTGGCCGAACTGGTGAGGAGCGCCGTTACATCGTGATGACGTACTACGAGGGCGAGACCCTCAAGGAGAAGCTCAGCCGTGAGGGGCCGCTTCCCGTCGCCGAGGCGCTCGGCTACGCGGCGCAGATTGCCGGGGCCCTGGCGCGGGCCCACGAGGCAGGAATCATTCACCGGGACGTCAAGCCGGCCAACGTGATGGTCACCGAGCGAGGGGAGGTGAAGCTGGTCGACTTTGGGCTGGCGCGCCTCGCCGAGTCGCCCCGGCTGACGGGGACCGGGCAGCAGCTCGGGACGGTCGGCTACATGAGCCCGGAGCAGGTGGAGGGCTCGGAGGTGAGTCCAGCGGCGGACCTGTGGGCCCTCGGCGCGGTGCTCTACGAGATGCTCACCGGCGAGCGTCCGTTTCAGGGCGAGCGGCACGCAGCAGTGCTCCACGCGGTGGTCAACGACACGCCCACGCCGGCAGGGGAGCATCGGCCTGAGGTTTCTTCTGAACTTGCCCGGATCGTGGAGCGCTGTCTGCAAAAGGACCCTGCGGAGCGCTACGAGTCGGCGACGGCGCTCGCGGAGGACCTGCGGGCGCTCCGTGCCGGGGAACCGCCTGCTGTGGCGGAAACCTCGTCCGCTCAGCCGAGCGACGGACGGCTCGGTCGGTCTCGGTGGATCGTAGCGACTGCCGCGGCGCTTCTCGCCGTTGGGCTCGCCGCGCTCGGGTGGGCCCTCTGGCCGGGCGGCGAGGCGTCCGCCGACGCGGGCCGCTCGGTGGCAGTCCTGCCGTTCGAGGTGTCCGGCAGCGGTGCCCAGGAGTGGCGCGACGGGATGGTGACGGCCCTGAGCGTAAATCTGGACGGGACCGCCGGACTGCGCGCGATTCCGCCCCGAACGGTCCTCGCGCAGACGCAGGACGAAGCGGCGCTGGAGCAGGCCGAGGCGCTGGGTGTGGCTCGGCAGATTGGGGCCCGGTACGCCCTTCTCGGCTCGGCGGTGGCGCTGGGGAATGAGCTGCGCCTGACGGCCACCGCCTACGAGGCCGGCTCCGGCCGCCGGCTGGGTCGGGCCCGGGTGCGGGGCGCGCCGGACAGCGTCATGGCCCTGGCCGACGACCTGACCCGCCGGGTGCTGGGCGTTCTCCTGAAGAAAAGCGGGGCAGAGATCCCCTCGGTTGACCTCGCGAGCCGCACGACCGCCTCCCTCCCGGCCCTGAAGGCGTATCTCGACGGCGAGCGGCACTACCGGTCCGGCAGGTACACGGAGGCCCTCGACGACTTCGAAACCGCCGTCGCGCGGGATTCGACGTTCGCGCTGGCCTACGTCCGTCTCGCTCGGGCCCGGGCCTGGCGGAGCAAAAACCAGGCGGCATCGCGCGCATGGGAGCGCGCCCACGAGCTCTCCGATCGGCTCCCCCGCCGGGAGCGACGAATCACCCGGGCAAACAATCTTTGGTGGAATCGCCGCCACGTGATGGCGGCGGCCGATACCGTCCGCCGACTGACCGAGGCGTATCCCGACGATCCGGAGATTTGGGCGCTGCTCGGCGAGGTGATCTTCCACACCACGGTCCCCCGCGGATGGCCGGAGGCAGAGGCGGCGTTTCAGCGGGCCGTCGCGCTCGATCCGGACGTCGCGGCGTATCATCACCACCTCGTCGAGATGGCCATGTCACTGCACCGCGACCGCCGCCTCGCGGTCGAACGCCTTCGCGCCCATCCGGGCGGGGGAGAGGTCAAACCGTTCTACCGGCTGGCGATCGACCTGGTGTTCGGCACCGCCGAAGACCGACAGGCAGCGCTCCGGGGACTCGACACGCTCGATACGTCGACGATTCGGGAGCACCGCTTTGCGCTTCAACATCCGGCCGACGCGGCTGTGCTGGATTCCGCGCTCCACCGCCTGGACCGCCGAGTGCCGGGAAGCGGCCTCTTCGCAATGATGCGCACAGCCCACCATCTCGAACGGGGCCGGATTGACGAGGCGCTCGTCCAGCTGAAGCGGGATCCGCCACTGGTGGGAGTCCTTCTTTCGGGAATGAACAGCGTGGGGGTCCCGCTCCCGGACTCGGTGCTGCGGGTCCACCTCGAGCCCGCCCGGATCGAGGAAGGGGCCTCGCCCCATCTTCTGCAGAGCGCGGGATTCTATCTCGTCAACCAGAACCGCGCCGACGAGCTCCCGACGGTGCTCGACCGGCTTCGGGACGCCGCCGGGACCGCTACGCGGTTCGACCGGGACGGCATCCCGGACTCTGAAATCGAGCGCATGGTCGACGAAGTTCGGGGGTACCGGGCGTTCCGGGCCGGCAATCTTGAGCGGGCAGAGCGTCTATGGTCCGGACAGAGCCACTGGACCCCGGGGGCCCTCTGGCGCGGAGACCTATACCGACAGCTTGGCAAGTTGACGACGGCGGAGGGATGGTACTGGGCCGCGTGGCCGTTTCCCGAGGCCGACGAGCGGCTCGGCCGGCTGTACGAGGAGATGGGCAAGCCGGAAAAGGCACAGGCCGCCTACGAGCGGTTCGTCACGGCGTGGAGCGATGCCAATCCGGCGTTGCAGGACCGGGTCGAGACGGCGCGGAAACGGATCGGCGCGCTCGCCAAGAAGAAAAGCACTGAGTGATGAAGCCGTCCGGCGGCTGTCTTCGAACGAGCCAAAACGCACCCTCTTCAGGATCTTGAGTACTGTTCATTTCGACCATTCTTTTTGACGTCAAGTATTTGGCTGTCATGACGAAACACGTCCGCCGTTCGCTTCTCGCGCTTTTTCTGGTCCTCCTCTGGCCTCCCGTCGCAGAGGCACAACAGGCCCCGCTGGCCGACCGACTTGAGGGATTCGACACCCAGATCGAGCAGGTGATGGACGACTGGAGCGTCCCTGGTCTCGCCATCGCCGTCGTGACCGACAGCTCCGTCGTGTGGTCGCGGGGCTTCGGCGAGCGCAACCGTGAGGGTGGCACTCCGGTGACCGACCAAACGCTCTTTGCCATCGGCTCGACGACGAAGGCTTTCACCGCAGCAGGGCTCGGGGTGCTCCACGACGAAGGGCAACTCGACTGGTCGACCCCCGTGCAGGAATACCTGCCGCGCTTTCGGATGCACGACGAGTTCGCCACGGAGGAGATGACACCGGTCGACCTCCTCACCCACCGCTCCGGCCTGCCCCGCCACGACCTGCTCTGGTACGCCACCGACTACTCCCGCGAATCGCTCTTCGAGCGGCTGCGCCACCTGGCGCCGGCCGCGTCCTTCCGATCAACCTTCCAGTACCAGAACCTGATGTACATGACCGCCGGATATCTGGTCGGGCAGGTCAGCGGACTGGGGTGGGAAACGTTCACACGGCGGCGCCTCCTCGACCCGCTGGGAATGTCGCGGAGCACCTTCTCGGTCGACTCAATGCAGACGACCGACAACTACGCCCGGCCCTACGGCGGCGACCGCGACACCATCGAGGCCGTCGACTATCGCCCCCTCGACGCCATCGGCCCGGCCGGATCAATTAATTCCAGCGTGTCGGAGATGACCGAGTGGGTGCAGCTCCTGCTGAACGACGGGCGGCACGGAGACACGCAGCTCATCGACTCGACCACCATTGCACAGCTCACGCGGCCCCGAATCGTCCTGGAGGACATCCGTCCGTTCATGCCGGAGACCGGAGGGTCTCTCCTCTACGCGCTCGGCTGGTTCAAGGAAACATACGGCGGAGAGCGCCTGCTTTGGCACTCGGGCGGCATCGATGGCTTTTCGGCGATGGTGGGGATGATGCCGGGCCGGGAGGTGGGCTGGGTTCTCCTCACGAACAAAGGGGGCACCCCCGCGCCGTCCGTGCTGCTGTATGAGCTGGTCGACCGCGTGCTGGACCGCGAGGGACAGGACTGGAATCAGCGCATCAGCGATTTCTACGCGCAACAGCAGGCCGAGCCGGACACTGCACAATCGGACACGACCGAGGCGTCGTCCGACACGACGGCGACACCCGGCCCCTCCCATCCACTCGACGACTACGTGGCCACCTACTCGAACCCCGGCTACGGCCCGTTCGAAGTCACGATGGAGGGCGACAGCCTCGTCAGTCGCTACGGCCGCTTTAGCGGGACGCTCCGGCATGAGCAGTACGACGTGTTTGAGCTGCACGCCGGGGATGACGGAAGCGAACAGACGTTTAAGGTCCACTTCGAGATGGCGATGGACGGGACCATCGATGAGGCCAAAATCCCGATGGAGCCATCCATCGATCCGATCGTGTTCACTCGCACGGCCGACGAGGCGCTCACGAGCGCCGAGTACCTGGAGCAGTTCACCGGAAAGTACGCCTTTCAGGGACAGACGCTCGCCGTACGCCTCCGTGGCGAGAACACCCTCACGCTCACCGTCCCCGGCCAGCCGACCTACACGCTGGCGCCAACGGCGGAGAATGCCTTCACGCTGAAAGACCAATCCGGCTTCCGCGTCGAGTTCACGGTGGCGGACGGGACGCCGATGCAAATGGTTCTTCACCAGCCCAACGGTACCTTCACCGCCGAACGGAAGTAGCCTACTCCTTCCGTTCCCCAGGGCTCTCAAAGCGACCAACTTCTCCTGTCCCCCACTCTCCCATGTCCTTCTCCCCCGACGACACAATCCTCGATTCCCTCCGCGACGCCCTGCGCGGTCCGGTTCTCGCCCCGGGCGACGACGGCTACGACGCGGCCCGCACCGTCTGGAACGCGCGGCTCGCCAGCCGCCCCGCGGCGGTGGCCCAGTGCACCGGCGCCGCCGACGTGAGGGCCGCCGTGGACATTGCCCGCGAGCACGACCTCCCCCTCTCCGTGAAGGGTGGGGGGCACAGCTACGCGGGCCAGTCCGCCGCCGAGGGTGCCCTCATGGTCGACCTCTCGTCGATGACGGGCGTTCGCGTCGACCCGGATACGAAGACGGCACGGGGGCAGGCGGGGGCCACGTGGGGGGATTTCGACCACGAGACGCAGGCGTTCGGCCTCGCTACGCCCGGCGCCACAGTCTCGACTGTCGGAGTCGCCGGCTGCACGCTTGGGGGCGGCACCGGCCACCTCGCGCGCAAGTACGGCCTCAGCCTCGACAACCTGCGCTCGGCCGACGTCGTGATGGCCGACGGTTCGTTCGTTCACGCGAGCGAGGACGAGAACGCCGACCTCTTCTGGGGCCTCCGCGGGGGAGGCGGTAACTTCGGTGTCGTCACCTCCTTCGAGTTCCAGCTCCACGAGGTGGGCCCCGAGGTGCTGGCGGGCCAGATTCTCCACCCGATGGCGAACGCGGCCGAGGGGCTTCGGCTCTACCGCGACGTCATGGCCGACGCACCGGACGCCCTTCAGGCGTACGCCTTCTTCATCCACGTGCCGCCGATCCCGGCCATCCCGGACGAGTACCACGGCCAGACGGCGCTCGACTTCGTGGTTACCTACGCGGGAGACCACGCGACGGGCGAGAAGGTGCTCCGGCCGCTCCGCTCGTTTGAGGATCCAATCCTCGACGGCGTGCGGCCCCAGGCGTACACGGCGCTCCAGCAAACCTTCGACGAAGGCACCCCCAACGGCCAGCGCTGGTACTCGAAGGCACACTACCTCAACGCCCTTCCCGACGCGGCCATCGACACGGTGGTGGAGCACGTCGATCCCCTCCCCGGCCCCTTCTCGATGGTTTACCTCGAGCCGATGGGCGGCGCCATCGGGCGCGTCGACCCGACGGCCACCGCATTCCCGCACCGCGAGGCGGCATATGGCTTCCACATCCTCACGGGATGGCCCGACGCCGACCAGGACGCCACGATCATGGACTGGACCCGCGATTTCCACGCGGCGATGGCGCCGCATGCGAACGGCGGGGTGTACGTCAATCTCCTCGGGGCGGACGAGGAGTACCGCGTCGCGTCCGCCTACGGACCCAACTACGACCGGCTGGCCCGGCTCAAGGAGACGTACGACCCGGACAATCTCTTCCGGATGAACCACAACGTAGAACCCGTAACGTGATGCTCCCTGCTTGGCCGTATTGATCCCGGCCGTGTGGAGAGGGCTGGAATGGGGTGTGTTGTGGTGCATTCAGTCTACCCCCGTTCAGACGGGACAGAAGAGCAGTCCCTTGATGTCGCCTCGGATCCGTCCGCTCGGCTCCGGTGAGCCACAAGCTTTTGCGGCACTGGTGACTTGCCGACGATAGCCTCGCAAGAGGCGGATTGCCGAGTAGAGACAGCCTCACTGCGCCCTCTCCTCTCGACAGGACACCGTTGCTCCCCTAGGAAAAGCGAATGGCCCCGGTCATACCGGGGCCAGACGCTGATCGATCAGTATCGATCCAGTTGAAAACGTCGGTGGTGGAGACAGGGAAGAGCTCGGGCTGATTTTCACCTCGGAGATCGACGGCTCCCTGCGGCCCACCGACCGTCAACTCTCATCTGTTAGAAGTCGTCGTAGATTCCCTGCAGTGCGCTGAAGGCCCCTCCGCTTCCCCAGTGTACCCCATAGATGGTGACCTCATCGCCGTGCCACTTGAAGACCGGGGAGCCGCTGTCACCGCCAGCACTGCTGTAACTTCCGTCGTACTGACAACGCATGACAATCGGCTTGCCGTTTACGCTCCCCCCATTCACCCCTATGGCAATGCACGTTTTCTGGATGTAGCCCCAGGTCCACCCCGTCGTCCGGCCAACCTTGTCGACCATTTCCCCGCTCACGGGCTGTGCCTTTCCGCCCCTAACGCTCAGATCGGTTCCGTGATCGATGTCGAGCGTGGCTGAGCTAGAGCTGGGGCCGGCCCAGTCCTGCGGCCTAGCAACCTCTGCGCTCCAACTAGCTTCGTCATCATAATCGATGAAGGCTGCATCGCTCTTCCGACAGGACCGGCTCCCACCATAACAGTTTTGGTAGCTCGGATCTGCCGCTTCCACGCCGATCTGGCCACCGCTGAACGGATTTTCGTATCTGGTTCCCGTCACGCTTCCTCGTTGCGAAGTGCAATGTGAGTTGGTGATAAACCCCAAATTTCCGTTAAACCGCGCAACGTACCCGTGCGAGCAAACGCTGTTGGTCCCCGCCAATCCGATCTCAATTCCTCCCTGAGCGGAGCTGAAATCGCTCCGTAGATCATGCGCGTGGGGTTCTCTCCGCTGCGCTTCAACGATGTTGACGGCCTCCAGGGGAATATCTTGTCCCGCTAGGTAGTCCTCGATCGTCGATTGCGCCTCTAAATTGTCTATCCCCACGGTCAAGTTGTTTTCTCGCTCCCGAAGATCTACGAATACGGCCTCGTCAAACTCAAAGACCCCCAGGGCACGGTCGTGCCACGAGAGCAGATCGCCCATCGAATACGCCCCTTCGAGTAGCTGAAGTTGCGGGTTGTCCACCTCTCGTCGCGGACCATCCCCGCGCTGCAGAATGTCTTCGCCAAATGCTTCCTTGAGCGCGTCTTCCACCTCCCCGGCTCGATCGGGGTTCGGGTCTAGAAGGTAGGCAGTGGGCTGGCCGTTCTCGTCCAGGTAGAACCCACCAAAGTCCGGGACCTGCTCCGCGACCTGTGCGAACTTGTCATGGATGTTGTCAGAACTGACGTCTGTGATCTCTATCGCCTCTCCAGGGGGGTCGTCCGATCCCTCTTGCTGGGTCGTGTCACATCCCTGAATCGAGATTGACAGAACCAGTGCGAGGGTAATGATGCCAAGGTGTTTCGGTAAATAAGTGGTCATAAGTTTTAAGAGATGGTATTTTAAAGAAGTGAATCTCCGAAATGAGCAATATGAGCCCACCATTCGGAAGATTGTTTGGGGCAAATATTGGAGACACAAGAACAGTACCAGTACAGAGGTGGAGGCATTCTTCGAACAACCGAGGAAGAAGCCCAAAAGGCACTCCGGAGTCGGATCGGGGGCCCTGTCAGTCGTAGATTGCATCTCCCCCGCTCGAATAAAGGTCCTGATAAGCGAATCGACTGCACAGATTCGTGAACGAAAGCGACTCGTCGTCCTGGTGGTACGCCGCTTTCTCCGGCGCCTGATTGCACACTCGGCGACTACAACTGAAAACGCGAGCGATCTCTCGGTGCTGCTTGGGATTTGGGTAAATCCGATACCGATGTACGCTTGACTCTCGTGAGTCACTTTACTCCAGCCGCACAGCCGTACTGACAGGATTCTGCAGGCGGAAATACGAGACGACTCCCCCTGCCGGTCGGGAGTTTCCGATGCGCTTACCGCGTGCTATCGCACGACTAGGTGCGCGAGGGCACACCCATGATTTTTCGGGGTGGCCCCCTGAGCGAATCTGACGGGGAGGGTGGATGGTGCGGCGCAGATCTTGCCACCCGCAGGCGACAGAGACCGGTTCACGAACGCCTCTTGCCGCCTATGCTCCGCTCCTACTTCCGGCTCGCCGTCCGTGCCCGACACGACCTGGACGGTCTTTGAGCCGGGTGTCACCTCCCCCCTTGAGGGTACAGAGACCTCTCCGTCGATCGCCGGCGGCCTGCAGACCGTGTCGCTTTCCGTTCTCGGAATCGACTGGCCCGGCGCGTCTTGATGGAGGGAATGATCGGCTTCACTTTTACTCGAATCATGGCAAAATATATCGCCGCCAGTTTTCAAATAGCCTCTCACACACCGCTCTCAGAGCCGAAGCGTGAAGACGGCACCTTCCCCCTCCTCGGACCGCACTGAGAGGCTTCCCCCGTGTAAGCGCATGATCTGACGCGAGAGGCTGAGGCCGATGCCGGAGCCGTCCTCCTTGGTCGTGAAGAAGGGCACGAAGATCTTTTGCTGCACGTCCTCCGGGATGCCGGGCCCGTTATCCTCCACCTGCACGACCGGGCGGCTGCGCCGGTCCACGTACGCCCGAAATCGAATGCGCCCCTGCTCCATCGTGGGATCCTCCTCGATGGCTTGGAGCGCGTTGAGGGCCAGGTTGATGAGGAGCTGGTCCAGCAGGTCGGCGTCGCCGGTCAGGGTGAGGTCTTGGGGATCGACGGAGACGGACACGTCGAGCTCCTGCTCTTCAATTTGCGCGCGGAGGAGGCTTCGCACGTTGTCGAGGAGCTCCTGGGCCTCGATGACTTCAAACTCCGGGGAGGGGATGTCGGTGAAGCTCCGATAGGCGTCGACGAAATTGATCAGGCTTTCGCTCCGGCGTTCGATCGTGTCGACGGCCTCCCGCGCATCGGTGGCCTGGTCGGCAGTGATCGAGCCGTTGTCGGCGGTCTCCTGAAGGCGGCGCGACGCGGTGGAGGCCAACGACGAGATGGGCGCGACCGAGTTCATGATTTCGTGGGTGAGGACGCTGGTGAGCTGCTGCCACGCCTCCATCTCCTTCTCCTCCAGCTCGTTGCGCAGGTCCTGGATCGAGGCGAGTGCGTGGGGCTCGCCCTGCAATTGAAAGCGGCTCACCCGCACGGCCAGCTGGAGCGTCCGGTCCTCCTCCGCAACCCGCACCATGGCCTGCTCCCCGGAATCGAGTGTACGGAGCGCCTCGGCCAGGTCCTCGCTCACGCGCTCCAGCGCCTCCACGTGCCGGATGGGCCCGGTGCGGAGAAGGCGCCGGGCGGCCGTATTCATGATCTCTACCTCCCCGTCGTCCTGGTACGTGATGAGGGCGACGCCGAGGTGCTGTACCACCTGCTGCAGGTATTGCACCTGCCGCTCCTTCTCGGCCCGTAGCCGACGAAACTCTCCGGTGACCTCCTCGAAGGCGTCGCGCAGATCCTCGAAGATGGGCCCACGCCCGTCGGTCGTGAACCGGCGGGTGAAGTCAGCGTAGCGCACCGACTCCAGAAAGCGGGTGAGGTCGCGGGTGGTCTTCTCGGTGTAGCGCACCAGCGAGACGGCCACGGGAATGGCGCTCGCGCCCAGTAGCCCGCCGGGTAGATAAAGCCCCATTCCCAGCACAAGGTACGCCGCCCCCGCCACGAGGACCGCGATCGCCGCGACGCGGAGCGCGACTTGTACGCGAAATCGTTTGTGCATTCTGCCTGTAGGCGTCTGGAAGTGTGTGCCTTCGGGCCTGGGGCGACGGAGTAGATAGGGCTTGGCAAACGCCGACGCTCACAGACCATATTTCTCGATGCGGCGGTAGAGGGCCCGGCGGGAAATGCCAAGCTCCTCGGCGGCCTGGCTCACGTTGCCGCCGTGCTTGCTGAGCGCCTGGCGGACCGCCTTCTGCTCCAGATCGTTGAGGTCCAGGGTGTCGAAGGACGCGTCGGATTCGTCCGACGACTCGGGCGACGGGGCCGAAAAGCGAAGGTCGTCGGGGACAATTTCGGCGGATTCACTGAGGATAACAGCCCGCTCCACGGTGTGCTTGAGCTCCCGCACGTTCCCGGGCCAGTGGTACTGCCGGAGGGCCGAGCGCGCCTCCTCGGTGAAGCCTTCCGTGGTGGCATCGTACTTCTCGGCGTACTCGGTGAGAAAATGCCGCGCCAGGAGGAGCACGTCGTCGCCCCGGTCGCGCAGCGGCGGGAGATTGATCTCAACGGTGTTGATGCGGAATAGCAGGTCCTGCCGAAAATCGCCGTCGTCCATCGCGTCGTAGATCGGCTGGTTCGTGGCACAGACCAGCCGGATGTCGATGGGCCGCGCCGTGACGTCCCCCACCCGCGTCACTTCGCGGCGCTGGAGCACCGTGAGGAGCTTCTTCTGCAGCTCCATCGGGATATTGCCAATCTCGTCGAGAAAGAGCGTCCCCCCGTCCGCCGCCTCGAAGCGCCCGGCCCGGTCCGATTCGGCCCCGGTGAACGCCCCCTCCACATGCCCAAAAAGCTCGCTTTCGAAGAGCGACGGACTGAGCGCCCCGAGGTCCGCCGTCACGAACGGCCCATCGGCCCGTGCAGAGCAGCGGTGCACCGCCCGGGCCACGAGCTCTTTGCCCGTCCCGTTCTCGCCAAGAATGAGCACGTTGGCGTCCGTCCCCGCCACCTTCTCGATGAGCTCGAAGACCGACTGCATCTCATCGCTTTGCCCGATGATTCCCTCAAAGCCCGGAGCATCCATCTCCTCAGAGGTGGTGTCTGGCGCGGGCGGCGTCTCCGGGGAAGACGAGGCCTCCGCCGCCGCGGCCCGGGTCTGGTGCAGCTTAATGGCCGCCTGGACGCTCGCCACCAGTTCCGGGTCGGTCCACGGCTTCACGATGAAGTCCGCGGCCCCCGCCTTCATGGCCCGCACCGCCTTCCCCACGTCGCCGTAGGCCGTGATCATGACGACCACGGCCTGGGGGTCGATCTCCTGAATCTTCTCGAGCCACTCAAACCCCTCGCGCCCGCTGGAAGCATCCTGCTGGAAGTTCATGTCCAGCAGAATCGTGTCGTAGTCGTTGTCGTGGAGCAGCGACGGAATGGAGGAGGGATCGGTGGCGGTGTGGACCGCGTCCACGTGTTCTTTCAGCAGGAGACGCAGGGCCGTCAGCACATCCCGGTTGTCGTCGACCACGAGGACTCGTCCGTTGGGGGCGGAAGGGGAGGACGCAGGAGCGGAGGGCATCGGCACACCGAGGGATCATCGCAGGGGACGTTGGGAGCCGTGATTCGTGAAGCGTGACGGTCCGCGGATGGTTTCTCGGATCGTAGACGTACGCCAGTGTGCCCGAGGGGCCGACGGGCGATTGCGCACAGCTCGATGTGCGGAACCGCACACTGCCCTCCTCCCCACAGTCGATTCTCGACGCTGCGGGCCTGTCGTCGGTGGTGGAACGTCCGTTGCACGGGGTACGAATGCAGTGACACTCGACCGCAGCACGGCGCTTCCCAATTCTTTTTTGTTCATGGTTCCCCAGAACTCGACATCCCCCAACGGCGCCTCCTCCGGCGGATCGTCCACGTCCAATTCTCCCCTCATGGACGGCGGTCCGCAGTCCTCAGGGGGCACCGGGGAAGGCATCGACCGGAAGATCGAGACGCCCCTTTTTACGCCTAAGCGCGTCGGGATTGGCGTGGCAGTGGTGCTGATCCTCGGGGCTCTGGCGTACGGCGTATGGACCACCGCGACGAGCGGGCAGGTCTACAACGTGGACCGTGACAAGGTGACGGTTTCCACGGTGACGCAGGGGGACTTTCAGGAGTTCATTGCCGTCACGGGCACCGCCATTCCGGAGCAGACGGTCTATTTGGGCGCCGTGGAGGGCGGCCGCGTAGAGGAGATCTTCCTGCAGGAGGGCGCGATGGTCGAGCGGGGCGATCCGATCCTGCGGCTCTCCAATAACGACCTTCGCCTCCAGCTGGCCCGCACCGAGGCGCGGCTCGCCCAGCAGCGGAGCAGCATGCAGCAGATTCGGATGGACATGGAGCAGCGCCGACTATCCCTGCGGCGCGACCTGGCCCAGATTAAGAACCAGATCCGGCAGTTGGAACGGCAGCACCGTCGCCAGAAGCAGCTCCACGAGCAAGACCTCATCGCGGACCAGGAGTTCCAGCAGACCCGGGACAACCTGCAGTACCAGCGGCAGCGCCTGGCGCTCACGCGGTCGGCCTACCGCCAGGATTCGCTGACGTACCAGACGCGCCTCGATCAACAGCGCAGCCAGCAGCAGCGGCTCGACGACCGCTACGAAACGATGCAGGAGGCCGTCCAAAGCCTCACGGTTCAGGCTCCGATCGACGGGCAGGTGACCTCGCTCAACGCGGAGCTTGGGCAGATCATCGGCGCCGGGACGCGCGTCGGGCAGGTCGACAAGGTCGACAGCTACGAACTGCGCGCCCAGATCGACGAGTTTTACATCGAGCGCGTGCGGCACGGACAGACCGCCACGACGGAGGCGCTCGGGGACACGGCCCACGCGCTCTCGATTGCGCGGGTGTACCCGGAGGTCGAGGAGGGCCGCTTCGAGGTGGACCTGGCCTTCGAGGGGAACGCCCCCCCGAATTTGCGCCGGGGGCAGACCGTGCGACTGCGACTGGAACTGGGGCAGCCGAAGGAGGCCACCCTCCTAGCCCGCGGCGGCTTCTACCAGAGCACGGGGGGCAACTCGGCCTTCGTACTGACCGAAAGCGGCGAGAGCGCCACGCGTCAGCCGATCCGCCTTGGCCGACAGAACCCGAATTACTTCGAAGTGCTGGGGGGGATCGAACCGGGCGACAAGGTCATCACCAGCAGTTACGACACCTTCGGTGACGCCGATCGCCTGTCTCTCGA
Organism: uncultured Bacteroidota bacterium; assembly: GCA_913055845.1. Taxonomy (GTDB): domain Bacteria; phylum Bacteroidota; class Rhodothermia; order Rhodothermales; family Salinibacteraceae; genus Salinibacter. The sequence goes on from CAJXKO010000018.1 coordinate 37,814, forward strand.
GTAGTCTGTGCTTTGTGCCGGTTGTCCACCCGATTGGGGAGCCCCCCTGCTGTCTCATACGGAGTGGTTTTTCATCTACGCAGATTCACACAGCTGATGCTTACGAACTACCTCAAAGTCGCGTGGC
>CAJXKO010000019.1 GCA_913055845.1 uncultured Bacteroidota bacterium
ATCGGCTGACGTAGCTCAACTGGTAGAGCAGCGCACTTGTAATGCGCAGGCTGGCGGTTCGAGTCCGCCCGTCAGCTCCATTTCTTCGTTACACGTCACCCTCACGAATACGGCTGGCTCCTTCCGCCGCTTTTCGTCCAGACCCGTACACCTGCGGGGCATGCTATTGCCCAAGATTCGGGCTACGAAGACAGTAGTGAGCGGAGGGGCTCGGCCGGGGCAGTCGCACAAAACCGCGTTGAGGAATCGGTGTTGATCCTGAGCCGCAATCTGCTGGATGTCGCGCCTGCAACAGAAGAGAACGCCCCGTACGGGACCGTTGACTGGACCTCACGACCGCTTCGTCTATCTTCTGGTTATAACGCTCTAATCCTCTGTCGGACAAGAAAATGAGTCGGATCAAGTCCACTTTTGCTTGATTCGTCGCTTCGGCCCGAGAACTGATAGAATGGCCGGAGAGGTGCGCCTGAGGTGGAGTCTACGTGCGTTAAATCTTTATATCCAGGGGCAGTAAAAGTCCCTCGAAGGTCCCAATGGGTGGATGACTTTTGAGGACCAAGGCGTGATTACCTTTTGGGTGTTCCAAACATCATCCCCTCCTCTCCCGGCGACCCAGGAAAAGATAGGAGGGACAATCTGCTCGTGTATTTGCATTCGTCACTCCGACTCTGACACCTCAGTGCCATGGCTCGCTCTCGGCCCCTTCACCTCCGCCGACCCACAGGCCAGAACACCGTCCATCGGGTCTACGCAGTGTGCCGCGGTTCCTCGGTCCCCCAGCAGGCACGATGTCACCTGGACGATGGGGGAGCGGTGCTGTGTGCCTTCCAAACGATCAGTGTGGCCCTCGAAGCGGTCTCGTCCAGCTCCAATATTGAGTTGGTCCGTCACCGGTCTCTCAGTCCGAAGGAACAGAACCGCGTGACGAATGCCCTGCTGGCGTAGCCTGGTGTCACAGAGCCTCCGATTCAGATCCATCTTGAGGGTGGGGGCAACCGTCCGAGGGTTCGGCGATTCCTGCGAAACTGTGTGTAGATGAGGGGCTGTGTTGGCACTTTCCTGAGGGGACTGCCTTTCTTCGGTGGTTCCGGTCCTGGCTTGGTTCTGTCGGGCTCGGCGTGTCGTACGGCATCTACGTGTCGTTCGGGGTAGTGGCCGTCGTGTCCCGCCGATCCAGTTGAAAAGCTGGGATCCGCGGAGCCCTTGCATCTCGTTCTTCTGTGAATTGACGTGGCTTGGCATCCTCATGGATGACGACGCCAGTGCCTCTACGGCTTTGCGCTACGTAGGCCTCGGCCTCGGGCTGGCACTTTTTGGCGGACTGCTGTACCTGCCGGTACCGGATGGGCTCTCCCCGACTGCTTGGCGAACGGCAGCGGTGGGGGGGCTCATGGCAGTCTGGTGGATCACCGAAGCGCTCCCCATTCCTGCCACGGCACTGGTGCCCCTTCCGCTCTTCCCGCTGCTCGGGATCACGGACATTGATGGGGCGGCCGCACCCTACGCAAACCCGCTCATTTTTCTGTTCATGGGTGGGTTTTTGCTCGCACAGGCCATGCAGACGTGGCGGTTGCACCGTCGGATCGCGCTTGCCATTGTGCGCTGGGTGGGGACGCGACCGGCATCGATCGTCATCGGGTTCATCCTGGCGTCCGCGATCCTCAGTATGTGGGTGAGCAACACGGCCACGGCGCTCATGATGCTACCCATCGGGGTTTCCATCGTTGAGCTCGCGCAGGATCGGCTCGCAGCACGAGGGCGCGACTTGTCTCCAAATTTCGGCGTCGTGCTCGTACTGAGCATCGCCTATGCGTGTAACATTGGTGGCATGGGGACGCTCATCGGCACACCGCCGAATGCCCTCTTGGCTGGCTTTTTCTCCGAGTCGTACGGCGTGGAGGTTGGCTTTGCGCAGTGGATGGTGGTGGGCCTGCCGCTCGTGGCGGTGGCACTCCCGCTGCTCTACCAGGTGCTTACGTGGGTCTATCCGCTCAACCTAGAGCGGTTGCCGGGCGGAGCCCAGATCATTGATGACGAGCAGGAAAAGCTGGGGGCCTGGAGCACTGCCGAAACGCGGGTTGCTCTCGTATTTGCGCTTACCGCTGGACTTTGGATGACGCGGCCCCTTCTGGCAGAGGTCGTGCCGGGTCTGTCGGACGCGGGCATTGCGATTGGGGCCGGGATCGTGCTCTTTCTGCTGCCGGCCGGGACTGAGGATCGGGCCCTGCTGGTGTGGAAGGATGCTGAACAGCTCCCCTGGGGGGTGCTCCTGCTGTTCGGGGGAGGATTGAGCCTCGCCTCCGCCATCAGCGACACAGGGCTCGCGGAATGGATCGGCCAGGGAGTGAATGCCCTGGCTGGATGGCCAATTTTCTTGGTGCTCGTGTCTACCGTGGCGCTGATTGTCCTTCTTACCGAGATTACAAGCAACACCGCCACAACGGCCGCCTTCTTGCCCATCCTAGGGGCCGTTGCGGTAGGGTTTGGAGAAGATCCGTTCCTCTTGACTGTACCTGCCGCCCTGGGGGCGAGTTGCGCATTCATGCTGCCGGTGGCCACGCCCCCCAACGCCATCGTCTATGGCAGTGGGCTGCTCTCCATTCCACAGATGAGCCGAGTCGGAGTGTGGCTCAATCTCCTGTTTATTGTCGTCGTGACCGCGATGGCCTACGGGCTTCTCGGCATCGCCTTCGGGGTGGAGTTGGGCTCCGTGCCGGGGTGGGCGACTGGAACCGGGTAGGAAGGTTATCCTGAACGGGTGGGAGCCTCGTGGGCCCGCTGATCGCGCATCTGCTGCAACTGGTGCAGAAAGAGGTACGCGCCGAGAGCGATGAAGAGGTAGTAGCCGAGCAGTCGCCACGTGAGGAGCGTCGGGGCCACTAGGGCACCGGGCATGAGCGGTCCGATGAACAGTGCGTACAGCCCTTCGAGGCCCCCTGAGCCGCCGGGCGTGGGCATGATAAGGCCCACCAGCATCATGGCGGCCGAGCGGGCAAACAGGAGCAGCGCGTCGGCAGCGTGCACGCTCCGCACCACGAAGAAGACGAGGGCGTAGCGGGCGAGCCAGGCCAGGGCCGTAAGCACGAAGCCGTAGGCGTAGAACGACATCGACTGCGTGCCGAGGTGACGCGCCCGGCGGAAGTACGATCGCATTTCGCGCATGACGGTGTCCCGGAAGCGCCGCAGGTAGCGCCACTGGAAGCACCAATCCGTAATTTCCACGAGAAGCCGGGGGCGGACGAGGGTGGCGTAGGCGTAGATGCTCGACCAGGCGAGAAGGCCCCCGAAATACGCCAGGAGGCCCCAGAGGCCTACCGCCCCGGCAACGTCGGGGAGGAGGTCGATGGTGAAGGTGGCCAATACGAGCAGTGGGATGGCCACCAGAAACCACAACTGGTCAAGCAAGACGCAGAAAAACATGAAGGCGGCCGATTCCCCAACCGCAATGTCTTCGTCCCGTGCCACGTAGAAGGCCGCCACGGGCCCACCCCCCACGACCGAGGGCGTTACGCTCGAAAAGAAGTCCCAGGCCAGTTGGCCCCGTGTGCCGCTGCGGAGACTGAGCCGGCCCTGCGACACCTGGCTTAACCGCCATCCCCCAAGCCCGATGCGGGCGAAAGCGATGGCCACGGCTGCCACCAGCAGGCCCGGGCGCAAGTGCTGAATAAGCCGCTGGAACGCGGATGCGTCGAAGGTTACGTACCCGACGCCCGCGAGGACCAGGACGCTGAGAAGGAGAGAGACGACAATGTTGCGGACCGACCCGGACGATTGGGAGGGGTTAGACGGGGGGTCAGCGTCATCAATGGCGGGCGATGGGGGGGGAGAGGGAGGCGAGGACATGGGCACGCGAAAGCCGAAAAGGAAACCCGATGGAGACTGGGACTGGACAGCGACGCACGGAGGCACCGGTCAATCCCGTCGACGGTTGCAGCGCCAAGAGATGGGCGGCCACAAGACGTCCTCGTCCTTCGTACCCTGTGCGTGGAGGAAAGGTTTGGTGGAGGGCTGGTGGAGCCCTCAATTGGCAAGGGGAGGCCACCCACGCCAGTTGGGGGACGGAAGTCGGAAACAAACCCGATTGTCGGCTAGGCCGTCGCGAAGGCCGGCTCGTCGGCCTCTTTGCGCGCTTCGTACTGGCGTCCCAGGAAGCGGATGACGACGATCCATGCCACCAGTAGCACGCCGACGGCCAAAGACAGCCACCGCGCGTCCGTAATTACGAGTGCCGTTAGCCCCAGATTTAGCGCCACCGAGGCCACCTTGGCCGCCCGCTGGATGAACATGTCGATGAAGGACTTCGCCTTGTACTTCTCGTCCTGCGTGGTCGGCGTGTAGAGGGCCTCCTTGGCCGACTGGTTGATCGAGTAGTTGAGGGCATTGTCGCTCACGGACATGAATCCCACGAAGGCCAGGGTGGGTAGGGCCACGAAGCCAATCGTCCCGGCCAAGATGGCGATGGGGAGGAACAGCAGGGCCACCTTCACACTGTAGCGCTTCATGACAAACGATGTGGCAAACAGTTGTACCCCGATGGACACCAGGCTCGTGGCCTGTCCCACCACTCCGAAGAACGCGTCCCGCTCCGCAGCGGCTGTAATTTGCTGCTCCACAATAACCGCCAACTGAAAGTCGACGATGTTCGAGACCATTTCGTAGAGGCCCAGCACTGCCGCGATGCCCAAGAGGTAGCGCGATTGGAAGACGAGCTTTCCGCCTTCGAGGAACGCATTTTCTTCCTCGTGGTCCAGCACCGCATCCTCTTCCGGACAGCAGGGCGTGTCCGTTGCTGTCTGGCACTCGCGCCGGTGAATCCAGACGGCGAGGAGACCGATGGCGACAGTGGGCACCAGGCAAGCAAAAATCAGACTGGAGCGGCCCACCTGTTCCACGAGCCCGCTCACCATTGTAGCCCCCACAAACCCGCCCACGACTCCACCCAGGCCCACAATTCCGTAGAGCCGTTCCGCCTGGTTGCCCGTGTTGAGGTCGTTCGCGAATGACCAGAAGGTGGCCACCATTACCGTTGTCCAGATGTCACCGGTCACGTAGAAGGACCACACCGCCGCTGAACCAAGGGCCTCAATCTGGTGAATGATGCTCCCGAAAAAGAGGAATAAGGCCCCGAAGACCCCACAAAAGATGAGGATCAGGTAGTGCCGGGCGTACCGTCGGACGAGCCACGTGAAGAGGCCCACGACGGCAAACGCCACCACCATGTTTAGTACCTTCCCCAACTGCTCGGCCTGGGCCCCCGAGAGGACCCATCCGGCCATACGAATCGGATGTTCCCCAAAATAGCTAATTACTAGCCCCCGCTTGATGGGTTTGAGCACCCAGAAAATCGCAATCACCAGAAAGAAGTAGACCGAGAGCCCGATGGCTTTCGGCCATTCTCCCGACCGAATGTCGAAAAATTCCTTGCGGAGGCGGTCGATCATGTTACGACCTCTTGGCATCGTCGAATACGAAGCATGCCCCTCGTCCTGAATGCCGTCCGTACGCTCAGGATCCTCCAGGCTGAGGCGTTGAGGAGCCCCCGATCCCGTGGTCTGTCCGTACCGGTTGCGGGTCGTTACAGGTTTGCAGGATCGGGGGGGACCGGAGACACCGTGTCGGGGGAGGCGTCGTCTTCCTCCTCCGGAGGGGACATGGGTAAGGAAGAAGCAGTCGATCCATTGAGGAGGGCGGAGAGTCGTGGATCGTTCCCCGAGCGGATGTACCGGCGCACATCCTCGGCGGTGCGAATCGGCAGGTCGAACATCTCCGGACCAATCGTGCCGGCCTGCGTTCCTTTCGGGTCGTCCAGGAGGGGAAGCAGGTACCGGCGCGTGTCGTAATCGACCAGGTTGTCGACAAACTCGACGGCACTATCGCGGAGCGCTGGGTCGGAGCTGGTGATGCCAAGATAGGCATTGTAGATATCGCGCTGGTCGTACCGAAGACCCAATAGACGAAAGATGCGTTCGAGGCTTTCCTTTCGGAGGACCGTCACGTCCTGGGAGTCGAGGGTGCCTAAACTCAGGTTATCGGTCGTGAGGCGTCGGAGCAGCTGTCCGAGGGCGGCGTAATGGCGCGCTTCGTCTTTGATCGCAGCGTCGAGTACATCGTCGTCCGGAGAGGCGCCGACGGTCTGGTGAAGCTTGCTGAGGGCGCGGGCAATGGCGTGTCGCACGGGGACCGGGACTTTGTCGAGGCCACGGATGAGCGTGGTGAGGGCAAACGGTCCGGGATGCTCCACGAAAATCGATGGGATCTTCTGGCGCGTCTCAAGGTCGATCGAGTCGTCGACCAGGTAGTCGTACAGGGTGCCCAGAATGGGTGGCTCGAAGGTAGCCAGGGCCTGCCGCGCGGCCGGCTCCACAGCATCGGTTCCCAGCCGCTCCACCAGCGGGTAGACAAAGGACCGATCGCCCGTCATGCCCGCCGCCTTGATTGCCGCGCGCTGTACCTGCAGCGATTCGTCTCGCAGGAGGTGGTGAAGCAGTTCATTGCGATAGGGACGGTCGATGACCCCGAGGATGCGGGCAGCCTGGGTGCGGGTTTGAGGGCCTGTATCGCCGTCCAGGGTCACGAGCCGGCGCAGGAGTGATTCAGACACCAACTCGTACTCTTCGGGGCGACCCTCCGTGGCGATCAGGCCAACCATTGCGGCCTGAATTTGCGGGTCGTCGTGGTGGAGGCCCTGTCGCAGGCGCTCGGTGCGCTGGTCGGTGTGCTGGCAGTGGAGGTATCGGGCAGCCTCAAGCTGTACGTCCGGGTCTCCATCGCGCAGGGTCTCGGCCACCGCCTCCCCCACCCCTTCCACCTGTCGAATTCGGAGGACGCGGATGGTGTGCTCACGCACCGCAGGGGACGGGTGGTCGAGCAGACAGAGAAGGGCGTCGACGGGGACGGAGGCCGTGCCCTCTTCGAGGGTTTCCAGGGCCTGAAGTGCCTTCGTTTCGGCGCGGCTGCAGAGGGAGTCGAGCAACTCATCGTCTACGTCTACCTCATCCTCCTGGGCCGGTGCCTCGTCCGTCGGCTCCTGGGCCCGCAGTTGCGTACGGAATTGATCGACGTACGACCGGCGGGCCCGGTAGGCCAGGACGCCCCAGCCCAGAATCAACCCCAGCGTGACGAGGCTCAGCATCTGCACGCTCACGCCCAGGCTTGTCACAAGGAGCAACAACAGGACCCCCCCGAGGCCCTGCGCGCCCTGGTCTACGAATACGTCGATGAAGACCTTCACGCGCTTCTTCTTCGGCAGCGGCACGGGCACGAAGAGAAGCTCTCGGCCTGTCTTGTCCACCGAGTGCTTGAGGCTCTGACCGGCGCCCCGCAGGAAAATGCCCGCCACGAGTCCCGGCACCACCAGCATCCCGACGCTCCCGAGGGCCAGCATGCCGGGCAGGACCGATAGGGCCCCCCCGATCCCCACCACGCGCATCAGGCGCGGAGCCACGAAGAACTGCACCAGAAGCGCCACGACACTCACCCCGCCGTAAAACTGCCCCATGAAGGAAGTCAGGCCTGCCTCTGATGGGTAGGCCCGGGCCGCCACGGTCTTGAACTGGTAGTCCACAAACGTGGTGACTACCACCATCAGGGTGATGATGCTGACGATAAGTTGAATGTGACGAGACTCACGGATGAGCGACAGGGCCGACTCGTCGCTTGTCGCTTCGGGCTCGGCGGTCGGCTCCGAATCCGGAGCCTTCTCCCGCCGTCCCCGAAGTCGTATCCAGCGCGCAAGGCCGGTTGCGGCGAGAAGCACCCCACTCGCGATCCACAACAGATTTTTGCTGGCGACCCCGAACGTATCCACGAGCGTGCTCGTCACTTGGCCCCCGAGGATGGCCCCCAAGATCGCGCCCGCGCTCAGGACGGTAAAGACGCGCTTGGATTGAGAGGAGGTAAACAGGGCATTCGCCATCAACCAGAACTGCGAGGTCACCAGCAGCCCGTAGATGCTCACCCACGCGTACAGCGCGTACGATGTCCAGGCGCCATCCAGTCCGAGCAGTCCCCGCAGCCCGACGATGCTAAGGACCAGCAGAAGAGATCCCCCATCGATGAGTGTGCCGAGATCAAACCGATCCCCGGCACGGGTATGCAGCAGGGCCACGGGTACCACGACCGCCGTGGTGAGGATAAAGACGAACGGCAACTCCGCTGGGCCCCGGTCCGAGAGGAAGAGGCTGTCGCGCACTGGCTTCAAAAGGTACAGCGACACCAGCAACAGCACGTGGTAGCCGGCCATCAAGAGCGCCCGCGTGCGCTCTCCGCGACGGAGTCCAAAAAGCGAGCCCAAGAGGCGCCCCATGGGACGAGGTGCTAACTAGGGAAAACCAATGACCCTCCCCAAACGCTCGTCCCGTGCAATTGATTTGCAGCCTTCGTGGAGAGTGGGGCCTGTGCAGCGAGACTACGGCCGCTCCAGACCGACAACCCGCGGCGATCCGGAAGGGGGAACGTGGACGTAGACCCGTGTTGGATCGCTAAGGACACCGTTCTGCCGCGTGCGAAGATCGATGCGGACGACACGCTGGTCGGGAGCCGTACGGCCTCGGTCGTCCAGTATCCTCCCGAGCGGGGTGCCGTCGAGGACCAGAGGAAGGGCCGTGTCTTCAACGGTTCGGGCCGGGCCAAGGGCGGTGCCGTCCAGGTGCATCTGATAGCTGTACTCGCGGGCAGCGGCGGGGGCGAGGCCACCGGTGACGGATAAATCCGCGAACTGAAGCGAATCAGGGCCGGACGGAGACGGGGAGGCGGCGCTCCCGCTGGCCAGAGAGGGGGAGAGGCCCTCCGACACGACAAATCGATCGAGGGGGTTCACTTTGTCGAACCAGTATCGCCCCACCTTGTCGCGTCGTTTTTTAAGAATCTCCAATAGGTGTGTCTCCGCGTCGGAGTTGCTGATCTGAGCGGTCTCGACGATGGCTTTTAAGTCCTCATCCGAGAAGCTCATTACGATTTTCGCGCCCCAGTAGCCGTCCCGCTCGGTCAGCTTTTCGAAGGCGGGATTGGGATAGGTCGGCACCCATTCGCCAGGCTTAAAGACATCGGCCCGATAGTACCCCACCGCTTTGTGGGGCACCGTCGAATCATAGTCCCACCACGGAAATGGATAGGCGCCGAGGAGGGGCAAGGCCTTCAAGATTTTTCGCTGGTCGATCATGTAGGCCTGCCCGTGAATGGGGCGGTGGGGCCGGGTGGCGTTCGCCCCAAGGGTGGAGCCCATATCGATCAGGTAGTGCTTTACGTACTGCTCATCGGTGTACACGGCCAGCGTATTGGCGTGACGCCGGTCCGCGTCGTTGAGCCATGACCCGATCACGCGTAGCCCGCGCAGTTCGCGGCGTTGTTCGTGTCGCACACGGTCGTTGGCGTCGCCCTCTCGAGTGCCCTTGAAGTAGATGGGGCCCAAGGGCTCTCCATCCACGAATTTACTGGCGAGTCCGCGGATGCGACCGTCGGGGCCTGGATCGTAGGGGGCCAGGAGGGCTTGCAGGTCCTCGCGCGTCATCGGACGACGGCCGCCCTTGCCGTCCACCATGGCGTCGTCGGCGATCTCAAGCTGGTCGGGGGAGAAGTACGTGATCGTGTTCTGGGGGACGTGGTAGCCCGCCGCGTAAAAAATTTTGGTCGAGACCACTTCGGCCGACGACGTCAGCTCGGGCCAGTTGGGGCCGTCGAGTTTGATAAGGTACCGGTCGCCACGGGGGTCCTCGATCTGAAAGCCGCGGGACGCCCCCTGGAATTTGCCGCTGATAATGGTCCAAGAGCCGTCCTGGGCCGGTCCGGCGGCGGGGCCAGTGGTATCCTCGTCGTTGGGGCCGACGGCCAGTTCATGGGGCGTCATCTCGTGGTAGAAGTGGCGCCGCTTCCACCAGCTGGAGTTGGGCGGCTCGTCCAGTACGTTCACGTTGTCGGCGGCATCCGCGCTGGCGAGACCAAGGGGGCGACCCAGTTTGCGGCCCGTCCAGTTGAGGTTGAGCGGCTTTTCGAGTTGGTGGAAAACACTCATGTCCACGCGGTCCCAGTACATGCTCTCCCGCGTTTGCTCGGGCCGGTCGGTGGGGCGAGTATCCGGATCCGTCGTCTTGATGGGATCCAGCGTGTAGGGCTTCGTTGAGCCGCAGCCCCCAAGGATCCCGACGATGAGCAGGCCGCCGAGGAGGAGGGACCAGGGAGAAGAGGGCGCGGAAACGGAGGCGCGCATGGAGAACACTCGGCAATGAAATGAAACGTAGCGAAGGCGAGACCCGGTTACCGGGCCGCATGGCGGAAGGTGGGCTCCACCGTGATGAGGGTACGCACTCCTTCCGTGCTCCCCGCCACTTCAAGGCGTGCGCTCAGTCCTTTCCGGTTGAGCACGTGGATGCCCCCCCCGTAACTCCAGTGAAATCGGTCGGTGCGCACGTCCGAGAGCTGGTCGAAGACCTGTCCCGCATCGACGAAGATGGCGGCGTCGACGTTCGACCAGATCGGATAGCGGTACTCTGCATTCAGTACCAGCGAGCCATCGTTCTGGAACCGCCGCGATTCGAATCCGCGGAGGGTGCTTTGTCCCCCGAGAGAGGGGAGTTGATAGAACGGTACGTCTGCGCCACCGAAGAGCGGTTCGGTCTGCTCCACGCGGCCGCGGAGCGCGAGCCGCCGCGAATCGGGAAAAAAGCCGACGGGCAGGTACTGCCGCACCTCGGCCACGTACCGTCCGTACCGGAAGCGATCCGAGGTCAGGTCATGGGTGTAGTCAAGCTGGAGGATGACTTCCGTGCCCCGCGATGCGCGGAATGGACCGTCTGTAAAGTCGGCGGCTAGGGTGAGTCGGGACGTCAAAAGATCGAGCGTTCCGAGGCCTGGTGGGGAGGCATCGGCAAGGAGGTCGGCGTCTGGGGCGGTGTCTACGTGTTCGTACAGCATGTCGACCGCGCCGCGGTACGGTTGATTGGGCAGCCCGGCACGGAACCCGGCGGTAATGTCCAGTTGGTCGCGAGAAAACTGGCTCTCGTCCGCGTTCCGCGTACTCTCATTGCCCTCCAAGTAGAACTCACTTTCGGGATCTGAGAAAAAATTCGCGACCAGTCGAAATCTGGTCCCGGTCCCCAGTGGTGCAGGAATGGTGTAGGAGGCCTCGGACTCGAATGTATCGGGGCCGCCGTAGAGGCCTTCGATGCGGGCGGAGTGGCGGCTGCCGAACAGCGAGTTGTCGTACAGGGCAAGTCCGGCCAGGAAGCCGGCGGGCCCGCCCAGGTCGATGAGAGGCACCACACCCTGCGGCGGGCGGCGTGGTTTAAAGAGGTTCGGAAATTCTTGCTCAACATACCGCGCTGCCCAGCCTAGCGGCCGCGTGGCGGCGTGTATCACGTACGCGGGCGTAGCCAGCACATGGTAGGCAACGCTTCGCGACGTGGTATAGGGGTCGTGCTGAGTGGCCGTGCTCTCCTGGGTCGTCGCGGTGTCCGCCGGGGGCGACGAGCCAGACTGCGCCCAAGTTGCCGGGGCCAAAAGGGAGCCGACGACGAGTCCCAGTGCAAGAGCGAGTGTTCGCAACGAGCAGGGGGGAGGCTGCATGGAGGAAGGAACCGGTCGTGTGATATCGATGAGATCACGCGCTCTCTGGCATTAACGACTCGTCCGCGCGCCAGGCAGAGAAACCACGCGCATCTGTTTGTGGAACCGGGGAGCTGTTACAGGGAGTCCACTCTGGAAGAGAGGAAAACGTTTCCGCCAGCTTGAGATTTTCCGAAACGCTGCGTGTGGAGGAGTGTGGATTGTTCCGGCGCGTGTCATTCTGTGTGATTTTGCTGAAAGTCTTAAGCGGTTCTCGAAGGTCGAAGCGCTCGAAGAGGTCGAGCGATGATCTTGTGGGGAGCTCCATCGCTTTGTCCGACTGCGCCGCTAGAGTCCGGGAAGTGTCTCTTGCTCTGCTTTCAGTTTGGCATCACCTCACGACGGCACGTACTTTCTACCGGGCGTCCTTCCTGCGGAAAGCAACCACACTATCCCATTGGTGGCGCGACACGGGCCTCGCCGTGACTAGGGCCCTATTCCCGTCGTTCCCTGGCACTGCCTTCTGTCTTCCGTATTCTGTGCTCCGGCGTGTGCGCCGCAGGATTGTAAAGCCGATACGAAGAAGGGTCTTGACGGCACTTCGTGGTGCACCATGGAGTTCTGTGGATAAGCGGTTGCCGTTTTTGGAGATGATTGCATGGATTTTGCAGCCCCCCAACAGGGAGCCGATGGCCTGGATGCTCCGAGTTCCCCCTTGCTTTCCCTGCGGCTGCGGTGCAAGATCGGCACTCGGTTATACAACGTTCCTCTTCTCACACCCCCCCTGCTCGTCCCAAGACGCCGTCCGATGGAGCGTTCCCCACAGCAGATCGCGTCGCAGTTTGGGAGGGACCAAGGCGACCCCACTCGCGTGGACGATTCGCCTGTACGAGCGTGTCGTCTAGTTGGATTGTTTGGGGCGGGAATCCTGTCGCTCGTTGGGCTCCTTCGTTTGGTGCTTCCCATCCAGGCCGCGGATCCGGTATGGGCCTGTTTTGGGGTTGCGGGGGGGTTGGCTGGGCTCTATGTGGTTACGCACGTCGCGCCCGAGCTTTGCGACCGGGCTGCCAGCTGGATACAGGCGGGGCTATACCTCGTGATGGTCTGGGCCGTGTCCGTCGTTATTCTGAACTACACCACCGAAGAGTATGTGCTCGGCCTGTTGCTGGTCTACGCAGGACTCATCGGCGGAGTGGGGTTGAGTGGACGTTCGGCCCGGGCCGCTTGGCGGTTTGCTGTGGGGGGGCTCCTCATTACAGGGGTCGGATTCTTTTTGGGGCCGGCCCCGGAGGTGCACCCTGGCGTGGTGTTAGGGGGCATGGCCGCCGCCGCCATTGGAGCAGGAGGGGCCACGCAGGCACATCTATCGATCCAGGAGCATCTGCTGGAGCAACAGGGGCAGTGGCAGCACCTCGTAGAGAACCTACAGGAGGCCGTTCTCATCACCGTCGAGGGCGAGATTGTCTACGCCAATCCCCACGCGGCGACGCTTTTTGGGGCATCGGATCCGGGGATGCTTGAAGGAGAGTCGGTCTTCGATCTGGTCGCCCTTGAGGCTCGAGAGGGGGTGAAGGCCCGGCTCACCTCGATCCACGACGGGCAATCCACGGCGCCCCACGAGCATCGCACGCAGGGCCTCGACGGCAGCGAGCGGGTGGTTCAGTCGCAGGCCGTACCCGTGCAGTACCGGGGAACCGACGCGGCCCTCTCGGTCGTGCGTGACGTCACGCACTGGCGCGATGTGCAGGACACCCTTACCCAGCGAGCGGAACTTGAGCACCTCCTCGTTGAAGTTTCCGCTGGATTTATTGATACGTCCATCGAGCGCCTCGATCACGCCATCGAAGAGGCCCTCGGCACGGTTGGCTCGTTCGTGGGGGCGGACCGCAGTTACGTGTTTTTGTTCGACGGGAACCCGGCCGAGGCGTCCCTGGAGGAGACCACGATGAGCAATACCCACGAATGGTGTGCCTCGGGGGTGTCGCCGCAGAAAGATCACATCCAGGGCATGCCCTGTGCCCGATTGCCGTGGTGGATGGAACAGATTCGTCGTCAAGAAGCGGTCGTCGTGCCGTCCCTCGACGATCTTCCCGCCGCCGCGACCGCGGAGAAGGAAGTTTTCGCGGCCCAAAACATCGAGTCGCTCGTGGCCCTGCCCCTCACTCAAGGAGACCGCCTTGTTGGGTTTGTGGGCTTCGACGCCGTCGGGCAGGCGACTCGTTGGGAGGAAGAGACCGTAACCGTGCTCCGGGTGCTCGGGGACGCCATTGCCAGTGCCTTGCAGCGCAAGGAGATTGAAGCTCGGCTCCGTGATCGGGAAGAACGGCTGCGCGCCATCACGGAGAACGTATCGGAGGGCATTTACCGCTCCACGCCCGACGAGGGATTGGTCTTTGCCAATCAGGCATTCGCCGAGATGTTTGGCTACGACGATGCGGAGGAGGTGCTGGAGGTCGACCCCAACACGCTATATCCCACCGCCCAGATTCGTGAGCAACTCCGAACCGCCGCCCGAGGTCAGGATTCTTTCGACGGGGTGGAGGCTACCTTTCAGCGTGCGGATGGGTCGACGTTCGTGGGGCTCGTAAGTGGGTCGGTGGTTCGGGATAACGACGGCGAGGTGAAATGCTACGACGGTGCCGTGACGGACATTACGGAGCGCAAGGCGCAACAACGGCGCCTCCGCGTGTTGTCGGAAGCCGTAGAACAGGCCGAGGACGGCATTCTCATCACTAAGGACGCGTCCCCCGAGTCTATCATCTACGCTAATCCGGCCTTTGAAGAAATGACCGGCTACCGCGAAGACGAACTGCTTGGCCAGTCGCCGGAGATTCTGCGCGGCCCGGATACCGATCCCGATGTGATCGATTCCCTCCAGAAAGCCCGTGCGGCCGGCGAGCCCTGGACGGGCGAAACAGTGAACTACCAAAAGGACGGCACGCCCTTCATGGTGCACTGGACCGCTGTGCCCGTGCGCAACGACGACGGCACCATCGAGTACTGGACCGCGGTGCAACGGGACGTCACCGAGCGGCGGACGATGGAGGCCCGACTCCGGGAGCGTGAGGCGCGGCTTCGGGGCCTGGCCAACAGTATTCCAGGGGTGGTCTACCAGTTTCACGCCGATCCGGACGGCACCTACGGCACACACTTCGTGAGCAACCACGCGGAGGACCTCCTGGGCATCCCCGCGGAGCCGGACAGGTTTTTCGATGCCTTTCTGGCACGGGTCCCCACTCCTCACCGAGATCGGCTTTTGGAGAGCGTAGAAGAGGCGGTGGCCCAAAATGACACCTGGCGGTTCGAAATCCCCTTCCAGACCCCTACCGGCGAGTGGATTTGGCTTCTGGGCACGGCCACGCCCGAGCGGCGCGAGAACGAGCTCGTGTACAACGGCGTCCTGCTCGACATCACGGAGCGCAAGGAGGCCGAGAAGGCCGTCCGGGAAGAACGAGACCGCTTTGAGACCCTCTTCGAGAGCCTGCCAACCCCCGTCGTGCGCTGCACCGCGGACGAGGCAGGCCTTCAGATTGCCGACGTCAACGATGCCTTCAAGTCTGTCTTCGGGGTGGACCGTACGGAGGCGGAGGCCCAGAGTCTCGACGAGCTTCTGATGCCGGACGGGACTGGCGGGGTGGGCATCGATCGCCGGGCACTGACCGAGGGGGCCGTGCGGACGGACGTACAGTGTGAGACCACCGATGGGCCGCGGGACTTTCGCATTCAGGTGGCGGGCCGGAATCCGGAAACGGGACCGCCGGAAGGCCACGCCATTTACACTGACATTACCACTCGGAAGCGGCGCGAGCGGGCCCTCAAAGAGACCAACGCAACCCTGGAAGCCATTCTCGAAAATCTACCGCTCGGTGTTCTGGCGGAGGATGGGGAGGGGGGCGTCTTGGCCGCCAATGAGAGCTTCTGTGAAATTCTGGGACTGCCCGTGGCCGCCAGCGCACTGCGGGGCCAGGAGGCGACTGATGTCATGGAGAAGGCCGCGGACATGCTCGCGGATCCAGATGCTTTCAAAGGACGGACCGAAGCCATTCTGGAGCGCGGCGAGCCGGTCTTCGATGAGGAACTTGCCCTTGCCGACGGGCGCGTGCTGGAGCGAGACTTCGTGCCCTATGAACTCGCCGACGGTACCGCGGCCTTATGGGTGTACCGGGACGTCACTGAGCGAAAAGAACGCGAAAAGCGACTCAAAGAGGCCAAAGATGAGGCGCAAGAGGCCAATCGCATGAAGTCGGTCTTCCTCGCCAACATGAGCCACGAAATTCGGACCCCGCTGACCTCCATGATTGGGTTTGCCGAGGTTATTGGCGATGAGGTGGAGACGGACGAAGAAGGGCCCATTCCCCGCTTTGCCAATCTAATTGAGGAAAGCGGGCATCGTTTGATGGAGACCCTCGACGCGGTGCTCAACCTCTCGAAACTGGAAGCAGGAGAGATGGAGCTTTCTGCCGAACCGGTGTCCCTGCCCGATGAACTTAACGAAACGGCGGAGCTGTTTGCCCCTCAGGCTCGAGACGCCGGGATTGACCTCCAGGTACAAACGCCCGACCAGCCGCTCCAGGGGTGCGCCGATCCCGGGGGCCTCCGAATCGTTCTGCGCAACTTGATTTCCAATGCCCTCAAGTACACCGAGGAGGGCAGTGTATGGGTGCGCGCCGAGCAGCGGAACGGGTCCGTGGCCGTGGAGGTCGAGGACACGGGCATTGGCATGAACCCCGACCAGACGTCAGCCTTGTTTGAGGCGTTCCGGCAAGAATCGGAGGGGATCGCCCGGGAATACGAGGGCAGTGGCCTCGGCCTCGCCGTAACGAAACGGGTGGTGGACCAGATGGGCGGGGCCATTGACGTGACGACAGAAAAAGGGAAAGGCACGTGCTTTACGGTGAAGCTACCCCGCGAATGAATGGGGCAGGCGCTCTCTCATTCTGACCGTTTTCCCGAAGAGTCGCCTCATTCTCCCGCACTGCGCACGCCCGCTATTGGACGCATTTTCGGGAACCGAACGAGGGTGCATAGATCCTGTTAAAATAGTCCTTCGGTCGAGTCCTCTCGCAAGGGGTGTCGAACGGTTTTCGCGTGAGGAACGGAGACGACACTGTATGGGCGGCGGTCGCCTCGCCTCTTCCGTCGTACACTGGCGATGCTTGCAGGAGGGTGCTACCGGTCCGACCGGGGGCGGGCGTTCCGGGAATCGTCATATCACATGCCCTCGTTGGGGACTGGCCTTGCCTCACAAAGCGGCTGCACACCGCCATGGACACGATTCTCATTTCCACACAGGCGCCTCCTCGTCGCACACGACTCCGAGAGATTCTCGGGCCGCACTACGAGATCGTGGAGCATAATTTGGCGGGAAAGAAGGACCGTCCAATTCCCGCTGCCGATGTGTGGATCCTCGACGAGGCCACCTTCGAGACCACTGGGGCGCGTGTTGGTCCCGAGGCGGATGGAGGAGACGAAACGACGCCTCCCGTGCTGCTTCTCGTGCCCCGGTCCCGCCTGTCGGACCTCGACGCTTCGTGGTGGGAACAGATTGATGACGTCGTCGCCGTTCCCCTGTGCGCCCGCGAGCTTCAGAGACGGGTGCAAACGCTTTCTCGGCTCTCCCGGGCCACGGCTTCAAAAGTTGATCGTCGCGCGGAAGTGTCGTCCAAGTACGAGGCCCTGTTCAACGCCGATACGATGGGCATCCTGACGCTCAGGGCGGGCGAGATCATCGAGGCAAACACGCGGGCCGGAGAGCTCCTTGGCTGTTCCCCAGAGGGACTTTTGGGACGATCCTTCGCGTCGCTTGCGCCTCCCAAGCAGCCCTGCGGGCAGTCGTCGGTGGACAAGAGCCGTACCATCATCGGCGCGGCGCGTCGAGAGGGTGAACGCCGTGCAGAGTGGCGGTTCGACCCGCCGGGCTGTGCACCGTTTTGGGCCAATCTGGCACTTCATCCCGTCGCCAACGGGGACCGGCAAGACGTGCAGGTTCTATTCTGGGACGTGACAGACCGCAAAGAACTGGTGCAGGAACTGGAGAAGAAGCGGGAGCGCTTGGCGACGGCCCAGCGCATCGCGCGACTGGGGAGCTGGGAGCGCGATTTCGAGTCGGAGGAGCTATACTGGTCAGATGAGACGTACCGAATATTCGGTTGGGACCCCGGAGAGGCGGTGACGCATGCCCGGTTCATGGAGGCGGTGCACCCAGAGGA
The DNA here is from genome assembly GCA_913055845.1 of uncultured Bacteroidota bacterium. Classification (GTDB taxonomy): domain Bacteria; phylum Bacteroidota; class Rhodothermia; order Rhodothermales; family Salinibacteraceae; genus Salinibacter. The sequence goes on from CAJXKO010000019.1 coordinate 17,748, forward strand.
TCGGGCGGCCCTTCGGGAACAGCAACAACAGCTTTTCCGGGAGGGAACGCTGATTGACATTGAGTACAGGATCGTCCGGCCTGATGGCGAGCTCCGCATCCTCCACGAGCGCGGAGAGGCCCAGTTCGCCGCGGACGGCACCTTGCTCCGAGCAGACGGCACCGTGCTTGACGTGACCGAGCGGAAGAAGCGGGAAGAAACTTTGCGCCAGCAGCGCAACCTTCTGGAGCAAACTCAGCGGATTGCGGGGGCGTGGGAGGTAGACCGACGCACGGGGGAGGCCAGTTGGTCGGAAGAAGTGTACCGGATCCTGGAGTTGCCGACCGACGAGGACGTTGACCTGGATGCTGGGCTCTCTTTCTACCTGCCTGGGGCACGTCGTGAGCTCCGAGAGGCCCTGCGCCAGTGCATTCAGGCCGAAGAGCCGTTTGACCTGGAGCTTCCTATCGACACGGCCACAGGAACCCGGCGGTGGGTGCGAACGGTCGGGGCGCCGTCCGAAAAGGCGGACGGGGCAGTCGTTAAAATTGCGGGGGCGTTCCAGGACATTACGGATCGGAAGCAGGCCCAAGATGCCCTGGCGGAGCGCGAGTCTCGGCTCCGGGGCCTAGCCAACAGCATTCCAGGGGTAGTCTTTCAGTTCTATGCCCTGCCGGATGGGACGTACGGCAATCACTTCATTAGTGAGCACGCAGAGACGGTGCTCGGCATTCCCCCCGACCCGGAGTACTTCTTTGAACGGTGCCTCGAACAAATTCCGGAGGGACACCGCGAACGGTTCCGCACCTCGATTGACGAGGCGGTTGCTGCGGGCGAGCCCTGGCGTACGGAGGTGCCCTTCGAAAAACCATCCGGTGAACGAATCTGGATTTTGGGGACCTCCACCCCTCAGCAGCGGGGCGAGCAGTTGGTGTTCAACGGCGTTCTTCTGGACATCACGGACCGGAAAAAGAGTCGCCAAAAGCTTGAGCGGTACAGCGAATACACCGAACGCCTCCTCAACGCGAGCGACGATCTCTTTTTCGTCACCGACGTGGAGGGGCATCTTCAGCGATGGAATGAACGAGTGGCCGCCGTCACGGGATTCAGCGACTCAGAGCTCCGCGGCGCGGATGTTCGATCGTTCGTGCCGGAGGATCAACGAGATCAGGCCTCCGCCAAGATCGTCGAGGTGTTCGACACCGGAGGGGCCCAGATGGAAATGCCGCTCCGTCGGAAAGACGGCACGACCATCCCCTACGAATTCAAGGCCAATTGTGTACAGCACCCCGATGGCGACGACCGACTCATTGGCATTGGGCGGGACGTAACCGAGCGCAAGCAGTACGAAGAGACGCTTCTCCGGGCGAAGCAGGAGGCCGAGGAGGCCGCTCGCTTAAAGACCGCGATGCTGGCGAACATGAGCCACGAGATCCGTACGCCCCTGACGTCCATCCTCGGGTTCACCGAGGTCTTGGACGAAAAGCTGGATGGAGAAATGGAAACCATCGCAACGACGGTCCACCGCAGTGCACAGCGTCTCCTCAAGACGCTCGATTCGGTGTTGAAGCTCTCGAAACTGGAGGCAGGGGTGTATGAGTTGGAACGAACGCCCATCTCTCTCACCCAGGCGGTGCGGGAGACCGTCGAGATGTTTGAGCCGGAAGCGCGGAAGGCGGACCTCACGCTCGAAACGGATCTTCCCTCCAGTGCCCTGGAGGGCTACTGGAACGAGGGGGCGCTCAACCGGATCGTGGAAAACCTATTGGAGAATGCGATCAAGTTTACCCCGGCCGGGGGGCAGGTAACGGTCCGGGTGCGGTCGCAGGGCACCCAGGCGGTCCTAGAGGTCGAGGACACGGGGGTAGGCATACGGGATGACGTGCGGTCAGAGATCTTCGATGCGTTCAAGCAGGAGTCTGAGGGCCTGGATCGGGAGTACGAGGGCAGTGGATTGGGGCTCTCCATCGTGGAGAAGCTCACCGACGCCCTCGGAGGCGACATCTCCGTCGAAAGCGAGAAGGGCGTCGGAACGTGCTTTACCGTAGTGCTCACGAATCGGCACGCCTCCGAAGGCTGACCGGTGCGAACGGCACGCCGCGTCAATGTTCGCCGAGCAGGGCCACCTCGTCGCCCAGCACGTCTTCCACGTACAGCGTTTGGACCAGCACGATGACGACGATGGTGAGAGGGGTGGCCAAAAGCACGCCGACGGCCCCGGCGCCAATGCCGCCCACGAACTGTGCGGTTATGACGGCAGCCGGCGGGATGTGTACGGCCTGCTGCTGCACTAGGGGAGCAATGAGGTAACTCTCAAGTAACTGCACGGTGCCGTACACGAACAGCACGTACACCACCTCGGTGCCCCCGAGCACTGACGCAACCAGTACGGCCGGGAGTACCGACAGCACGGGGCCCAGGTACGGGACGAAGGAGAAGAGCCCGGCGACGAGCCCCAGGGCGACTGGTGAGGGAATCCCCACCAGATGCAGGCCCAGCGCCGTAAGCACACCCACGATCACCATCATGATGAGGCGTCCGGTGAGCCACCAGCGAAGGGCCCGTCCAATGGCGTAGAGCACCTCGTGGGCCCGTGGCCGTGATTCCGGTGGAATCAGCTGGACCATGCCACTGAGGTAGGTTTGCGGCGCCGCGGCCCCGTAGATGCCAATGAAGACGATGATGAAGGCGTTGACTAGGAGGTTGAGGGTGCCCCGGAAGACATTGGTCACGCGCCCGATGAGGCTGGAGACGGGCGGCAAGAGCTGGCTCGGATCTACGAACTGACGGACCCACTCATACTGCTGAGCACTCGTGCGGGCCCGTGACGCCAGGCGTTCAGTTGCGTCGGGGAGCAGGGCAGCGAGGGCGTTCACCTGCTCGGAAATGTCGGGGCCTGCCAGGGACCAGAGCCCGACCACGATGCCTACCAGACCTACCACCGTGAGTAGAAGCGCCAACGGCCGCGGCAAGGGGGTGTCCTCTTCCAGGGTCCGCGACACCCCGGCCAGAAACACCGCCAGGAGAATGCCGGCGAACACGGTAAACAGGACCTCGATGAACTTCGTTGCTACGTATGCGATGAGCAAAAGCCCCAAAAGCACTCCGAGGGCCTGGTACGGACGGCGCACAACGAACGACGACGGTTGAGGCGCGGGCATTGCCGGGAGGACGCGAGGCGAGAGTGGCTGAGGGCTTCGACCACCATCTTCCTATCTACGCCCAAAAAGGTTCCTCCCCGCATGCTCAAATCCTTTCTTGACGTCGAGCCAACCTTTGACGACTCAAACTACATTGCCGAAACGGCCGTCCTTATCGGGGACGTAACGCTGGGCAGAGACGCCAGCGTTTGGCACCACTGCACCCTGAGGGGCGACGTGAATTGGATCCGCGTAGGGGCAGAGACCAACGTGCAGGACAACACCGTTGTGCACGTGACCCACGGCACTGCGCCGACTGATATTGGCGCTCGCGTGACCATCGGGCACGGGGCCATCATCCACGGCTGTACCATCGAGAACGAAGTACTGGTGGGCATGGGGGCCACGATACTCGACCATGCCGTTATCGGGCGCCACAGTCTTGTTGGCGCGCAAGCACTGGTGACCAAGAACACGGACATTCCGCCACGGTCGCTCGTGTTGGGCCAGCCGGCCGAAGTCGTACGGGAAGTGACGAAGGAGGAAGTAGACGCCATCCGGGCGGGGGCGGAAAACTACCTGCGCTACAGCGCAGTCCACGATGGCCGCGAGCGGCCGGGGACGAACCCGTGGTACGACGCCTCGTAGCTGAGGGAGCGTTACAGGGGAATTGCAAACGGCGATCAACCCCTCGCCCCGCTCATTCGTCGGAACGATGCATTGTCGCCTGTGCCACCTACGTCCCGTCCATGCGCCCCATTCTGCTCGTCTTCGCCGCCTCATTCTTACTGGTTGCCTGTTCGGCGATTACCATCGATGAGGAGACCGTCTTTCAACCCAAGGCGTCGGTGACGCCGGAGACCTTTGCGCTCGAAGGCGTGAGCCTCGGCGTGCGGTCTATCCCCGTTGCGGACAGTGTGGAGGTGAACGCCTGGCACCTCATGCAGTCGTCCGCCGAGGCGACAGTGCTGTTTTTTGGCGGCAATGGATTCTACCTCGTCCAGTCGACTGGGTACCTGCGCGCCCTCACACGCCCTCCGGTCAACGCATTGCTTTGGGACTATCGGGGATACGGGCGCAGCGAGGGCTCCCCCAGTGCCCGTGCGGTGCGACACGATGCCTTGGCCGTCTACGATTCGCTCGTGGCCCGTCCCGAGGTCGATCCTGAACGGCTTATCGTGTGGGGGCATTCCATGGGTAGTTTCCTGGCTACGCACGTAGCGGCGGAGCGAACCGTTGGGGGCGTGGTGCTCGAAAATCCAGCGACGAATGTGGAGGAGTGGTCGAGTCATCTGTTTCCCTGGTATATTCGCCTCTTCCTCGGGGTGGACATCGACCCAGCCTTGAAGAACGATGACAACCTAAAGCGTGTGCGCACTCTCGAGGCACCGCTGCTGGTGGTGGGCGGAACCGAGGACCCTGTTACCAATCCCGAGATGGCGCGACGACTCCATGAAGAGGCGGCCAGCGAGCGGCGGAAACTGGTGCTGGTGGAAGGGGGTGCGCACAACGGTCTCTACGACGATCCTGAAGTCCAGTCCGCATACCGGGAACTGGTGGAGCACGTCGTTACTGCGGCCCCGCAGGCCGCGTCCACCAAGTAAATGGGGGCAGCACTACCTGCCGCGATCGGTGGGGGACGACGGAGGACTGTCTTCGGGGTCAGAGCGGCCCCACAGATTGTTCAGTCCACTGAGGGCCAGGATGCCCCCACCTACGGCTGTGCCAGCGATGGGAAGGGGAATGCCGACCACTACCCCAGCCAGCAGGCCCTTCAAGAGGGCCGCCGCGAACCCGTCACGGCCGAGGCGGCGCTGGAGCAGCCCCGTGCCGATCCCAGCCACCCCAAAGCCGACACCTGCTAATAGAGGGGTGGAGAGACCCAGCGTGACCGCGTTCTCGGCAAAGAAGAGCCAGTCCAGGCCCAGAATCAGAATTCCACTCGCGGGGTGCAAAACTGTGCCTGAGTCGTCCGAGAGGGCCATATGATGCTGAGCCGACGAAAGAAGGAATCGGCTCTACCCGCGTGTGATAGAGAGAGTTACAGGATGTACTGGCTCAGGTCGCGGCTCGACGCAATGGAGCTGAGGCGGTCGCGCACCATCTCGGCGTCGATGGTGATCTGCGATCCCGGCGGGATTTCCTCCGGCACGTCGAAGAGCAGGTCTTCCAGTAGGGTGGTGAGTACCGTGTGGAGGCGACGAGCCCCAATGTTCTCCACGTCCGCGTTAACCTCGGCGGCGATGCGGGCCAGTTCGCTCACGCCTTCTTTTTTGAACTCGATCTCGACGTCTTCTGACCGCAGCAGCGCCCGGTACTGTTTTACGAGCGCGTTCTTGGGCTTCGTGAGAATCTCGTAGAAGTCATCCTCATCGAGGTTGTTGAGCTCGACACGGATGGGAAATCGGCCCTGTAGTTCCGGAATGAGATCGCTGGGCTTTGAGGCGTGGAAGGCGCCGCTCGCGACGAAGAGAATGTGGTCGGTTTCCACCATCCCGTGTTTGGTGGTGACGGTGGACCCCTCCACGATGGGGAGCAGGTCCCTCTGCACACCCTGGCGCGAGACGCCTTGGCCGGACCCCTCGTCGCGGGTGCGGGTGCCAGCGGCCACCTTGTCGATCTCATCGACGAACACGATGCCCGCCTGCTGCACGCGCTCTAGGGCGTCTTCCTTGACTTGATCCTGGTCAATCAGCTTTTCGGCCTCCTCTTGGGTCAAAATCTCACGGGCCTCCTCCACCGTCACGCGCCGCTTCTTGCGCTGGCCGCCGCCGAGGTTGCCAAAGAGCTCTTCCAGGTTGACCCCCATTTCCTCCATGCCCATGGGGCCAAACATCTGCATCATGGACTGGGAGTCGGAGGTCACCTCGATCTCAATCTCGCGGTCGTCGAGGTCGCCCCGCTCTAGCTTATCGCGGAACTTCTTCCGAGTGCGTTGACGAAGGCTTTCCGAAGGGTCGTCCTCCACCTCGGGTTCGGTCTCCCCGGTTGGGTGCACGGCAAACCCGGGCTCGTCCCGGGCCCCATCGCCGGCGCGCGACTGATCTTCGTCCTCGGGGGGGATCAGAATGTCGAGAATGCGCTCCTCAGCCAGCTCCTGGGCACGCTCCTGGACTTCCTCTTTGTGCTCCTTCTCCACCATGTTCACCGCGATGTCGGTGAGGTCGCGGATCATGCTGTCCACGTCCCGGCCCACATAGCCGACCTCGGTGAACTTGGACGCCTCGACCTTGATGAAGGGGGCCCGAGCGAGGCGGGCCAGCCGACGGGCAATTTCGGTCTTGCCCACACCGGTGGGCCCAATCATGATGATGTTGTTCGGCATAATTTCGTCCCGCATTTCTTCGGGCGCGTTTTGGCGGCGCCAGCGGTTGCGGAGGGCAATGGCCACGTTTTTCTTGGCCTTGTCCTGCCCGATAATGTACTTGTCCAGTTCCTCGACAATCTGGCGAGGCGTGAGGTCTTCAACGTGCTGGGTGACGTCTGGCATGCGGGGTTGGAAGCAGGAAGAAACAGGTAGTGCGAAGGGACAGGGGAGACGAACGCTACGGACGCTCCTCGTCCGATTCGTCGTCGACTGTTCTCGAATCGTCGCCATTCTCGGTCGACACGGAGGCCGTCGCGGTAGGCGATTCCAGGGCCTCGTCCATCTCGTATTCGTCGTGGGCGTGAGACGCCTCCGAGGCGTCATCCCCGTGGTCGGTCGGGGCGTGGTCCGCTCTGAGTTCGTCGTGGACCGTCTGAACGTCGGGGTGGTCGTCGTTGACGATGAGGACTGTATAGTTGTACGGGTACCCATTGCGCTTTTCCAGGCGCGCCGCCCCGGCGGCTTCGAGGTCGCTCACAAGCGACTTGGGGTCTTGGTCGGGCCCCATCAAGTCCGAGAGCTTCCGGAGGAGAGGGGTGAGGTACACCTCGTCGTACTGGCCAAAGTGCTCTTCCGTGATTTTGATGGCGCGCCGCGCCGCGGGGGCATCCAACGATTGAAACTGTTGGGGCGGCGGGCTCTCGGGCGTCTGGGCCTGGGTGTACGCGGTTCCGCCCGTGGGCGCATTCGCCAGCAGGTCTTCGCGGGACGCCTGGCTGAGTAGGTTGCGCGCGTCGAGGTACTTGCTATCCTCGGCGACGGTCGGGGTGTCGGCGGTCTGGGGGGGGTTAACGGCGGCGACGAGGGGACGGCGTCCCTGCTCCCGAATCCACCGCACGAGCGGCAGGTAGGGGCGGTTGCCAGTCACGATGACGAGGGTCTGTACGTCGGGCCGCTGTGTGAGGAAGTTTGTCAGTTCAATGGTGAGTTGGACTTCCGCCGTATTGTCCTGGAGGGCCGAGGGGACGTGCACCGGCTGGATGCCGCGCCGATGTAGGGCCGAGGGCACCTCCGTGGCCTGGGCGTTGGGGAGCGCGTCGAACGTCCCGTAGGCGCGTCCGAAAATGGTCGGGGTGTCGTCGCCCTCCTGCAGGTAGCGGCGGACCTCCTCAAAAAGCTCTTCCGCGTAGTCGGTCGTGGAATGGTCGCGGTCGCTTTGGGATCGGAGGATGCTGTAGAGGTTATCGTAGTCGACAAACATCGCCGCCGTGCTCGATCGGGCGGCCTCGGGCGATTGCTCGTGACTCATGGCGAGTAACGTTGATCATTGAAAAATATTGGGGCGTCTTCCAGCGGACATCTAGGGGAAGACGTCGGGCAGCAATGGACACCTGGGACGTTGAGGAGGACGCCTTAGGCGGATTCCGCACCGATGTCAAGGATGGTTCGGTTATGATTCGTGTAGATGCAAATGTCGGCCGCGATGGACAACCCATTCTCGACAATCTCGCGGGCTGTCAGGTCCGTACCATTCTGCAGAAGCGCCCGGCTTGCGGCCAAGGCGAAAGAGCCACCGGACCCAATGGCGATGATGTCGTCGTCGGGCTCGATCACGTCGCCGGCTCCGCTTATGAGCAATAGCTCACGGGGCGAGGCCACGGCCAATAGGGCCTCCAGGCGCCGCAGATACTTGTCGGTGCGCCAATCCTTGGCGAGTTCGACCGCGGACCGGGCCACGTTGCCGCCGTATTCCTGAAGCTTCTCCTCGAAGCGCTCGAAGAGTGTAAAAGCATCGGCCGTGGACCCCGCAAATCCGGCCAGGATTTCGCCGTCGTACAGCGAGCGTACCTTCTCAGCCTTATGCTTCACCACCGTGTCGTTCATAGTGGCTTGGCCATCCGACCCAAGGGCAATCTGGCCGTTGTGGCGGACGCCGAGGACAGTCGTGGCGTGTGGAGACTCGGGGCTAGCGGTCATATACTCAGGTGGCAATGCGGGGGAGACCAGGACATGTCCTCGGGGACGAGGACAATCAGTCATGTGTCTCCATATCTACGATCCCTTCGTTTCGGCGGTTCGAGCAGTCGGCGTCTGCAGGGCTTGTGGGGCGGTTTTCGCCAAACTTTAGCCGTAATCGGGGGGAGAGCTGATGGGCCTGTACAACTGTGTCCACAGTAACGTGGCTGCAGGCCCGGATCTGGGGACCCTGTGTTGTGGACTGGTTCCACAGAATTGTCCAGAGCACAGACGCAACTCCGCTAGTCGTCCGACGTCGGTTGGCTCGTCGGGAGTTCAGGACGCGGGGTGCGCAGGATGACGACGGCGTGGCTTATTGCATAGAGTTGTACAGCGGGACGGAGAAAGATGCGGAGCTCATTACGCCCCGGCGGCGCGGTGACCGTGTCGACAGTGCCAATTCGACGGCCGGGAGGGAAGATGTCACTGTGTCCACTCGTGACCACCGTCTGACCGGCTTCGACCGGCTCGGTTTGCACGATGTGGTCGAGCCGGAGCCGGTCCAGGCGTTCGCCGTCCCATCGCACAATGCCCTCGGCGCGGAGCGGGAGCACGGTACCCGGCACTCGAAAGTCCGTATTGAGAAACGGCATGACCCGGGCGTAGTGCTCGGTGGCAAGCACCACGGTGCCCACGATCCCACGCTCGTGGACGACCGGCATTCCCTCGCGCACCCCGTCGGCCCGGCCCACGTCGAGGGTCAACGAGTTGTTCTTCCGGAAGATGTCTTTGGTGACGATGCGAGCGGCCCGCAGCGGCCCGTCGGTGGAGTCGGCGAGGTCCAGCAGTCGTCGTAGTTCTTTGTTGCGCTGGCGGACGGCGCGGGTTCGGGCCACCTGGCTCGACAATCGGATGTTTTCGCGCTGTAGCTCTTCGTTTCGCTCCAGCACCCGGAGGTAGCGGCCCATCCAGGCAAAGGTGCTCTCGACCTGGGCGGTCCATCCCATGGTGTGGGCCCGCAGGGTTCGGAGTAGGGGCTGATTTTGTGTCACCAGGACGGCCGTGGCCACCAACAGAAGCGCGCTCAGCACAAGCCAGTCGCTGGGGCGGTTTGGGGACGCCATCGGCACGGAGGGGCGTCAGTGCGAAAAGGGCCGACCGGGGCGCGCTCGTAAAAAACGCCACGAGGAAAGCGAAGGCGTCACGTGAGAACGCGCTCGTAGTCTTCCAGATTTTCGAGAACCTCCCCCGTACCCCGGACAACGGCTTTGAGGGGATCCTCGGCCACATACACAGGCAGTTCCACCCGGTCCCGGAGCATCTGATCGATGCCCTGCAGGAGCGCGCCGCCGCCGGTCATCATGATACCGCGTTCCAGCACGTCCGCGCCCAGTTCGGGGGGGGTACGTTCGAGTGTGCGGAGGACGGCGGCGCTAATCTGTTCGAGATTGTCGTGCAGGGCCTCCCGAACGTTGACGGACGAGATGGTGCGCACCTTCGGAATGCCACTCACCAGGTCCCGTCCTTTCACCGAGAGCTCCATCTCGGTGTCCAGCTCGATGGCGCTGCCCACCTCGCACTTGATGCGTTCGGCGGTGCGCGACCCGATGAGCAAGTTGTGATTGCGCTTGAAGTACTGCACGATGGCCTTGTCCAGTTCCGAGCCGCCCACGCGAAGCGATTCGTCGAGCACGATGCCGGAGAGGGCAATGACAGCGATTTCGGTGGTGCCGCCGCCAATGTCCACTACCATGTTGCCCACGGCCTCCTGAATGTCGAGCCCGATGCCGATGGCCGCCGCCATGGGCTCGGAGACGAGGTTGACCTTGCGGGCGCCGGCGTGCTCCGCGGAATCGCGCACGGCGCGCTTCTCAACCTCTGTGATGCCGCTGGGCACGCACACGACCATGCTTCGAATGGAGGTCAGCCAGTTGCTCTTGACCTTTCGAAGCAGCCCCTGGATCATCTCCTCGGCCACCTTAAAGTCGGCAATGACGCCGTCCCGGAGGGGCCAAATGGTTTCGATATCCTGATGGGTGCGCTCGTGCATCTGGAGCGCTTCGTAGCCGATTTCCCGCACCTCGTTGGTGTCGGAGTCGACCACGACGATGCTAGGTTCATTGAGGACAATGCCCTCGCCGCGGATGTACACGAGCGTGTTGGCCGTGCCAAGGTCGATGGCGACGTCCTGCGAGAAGTTGAAAAACATTAATCTTGCTGTGGGGGATGGGGCCGAGTGGGGGCGGAAACGGAGGTGGGGCGCCCCGGGAAGCCGGGCCCAGAGGGCCGCCGGGGCGGGCACTAATGCCGAAAGTGGCGCTGTCCGGTGAGGATCATCGCCATGTCATGGGCGTCGGCGGCCTCGATCACTTCGTCGTCTCGGATAGACCCGCCGGGCTGAATCGCAGCGCGGGCGCCTTCGCTTGCAGCGGCCTCTAGGCCGTCGGCAAATGGGAAAAATGCGTCGGACGCTACCACGGAGCCGGTGAGGTCAAGTTCCGACTTCTGGGCCTTGAACACCGCTAGTTCGGACGCGTCGATCCGGCTCATCTGACCGGCGCCGATGCCGAGCGTGGTCTGGTCGCGGGCGTACACAATGGCGTTGCTTTTCACATGCTTCGCCACCCGCCACGCGAAGTCCAGGTCGGCGTGCTCCGCTTCGGTGGGTCCCCGAGATGTCGGCACTTTCCATGCCGTACGGGCCTGCGCGGCAGGAGGGAGGACGGAATCGCGCGTCTGGGCGAGCAGCCCGCCGAGTACCGACCGCACGTCGAGGCGTTCGGTTTCCCGGGCAGCGGCCTTATGACGGATTACGCGGCGGCGGTCCCGTTCCGACAACAACTCGAGGACCCCGGACTCGAATGCAGGGGCGATGATGATCTCGGTGAAGATCTCGTCGATGGCCTCGGCGGTAGTCCGGTCAAGGGCCTGATTCACGACGACAATGCCCCCATAGGGCGATTGCGTATCAGTGGCGAAGGCCTGCTGCCACGCAGCCTCCAGGGAATTGGCGGTGGCCACGCCGCAGGGATTGGTGTGCTTGAGAATGGCACAGGTGGGCCCGGCCTCGCGAAACTCATCGATGAGGGCGAGGGCGCTGCTGGTGTCCAAAAGGTTGTTGAACGAGAGGGCCTGGCCGTGGAGCTTGTCGAAGAACCGTTCGGGCCTGCCGTACAGGGCGCCGTCCTGGTGCGGGTTCTCGCCGTATCGGAGCGACGTGGCGCGCGGCTCCGAAATATTGATCGGATCAGGCAGGACGTCGTCGGTGTCCTCCACATCGGCCTCGTCTGTGCGGGAAAAGTACCCGTGAATCTGGCGGTCGTACGCTGCGGTGTGCGCGAAAGCGTCTTCAGCGAGGGCGCGGCGCGTAGGGGCAGTGAGGCGGCCCTCATTCTGCTCTAGTTCATCGGCCACTGGCGTGTACTGTGCGGGAGCTGTAACGGCCCCCACGTCGGCGTGGTTTTTAGCGGCGGCGCGGAGCATTGTGGGGCCGCCGATGTCGATGTACTCCACGACGGTTTTGGGGGCGGCATCGACCGCCTGGGCCGCCTCGGAAAAGGGATAGAGGTTGCAGACAACCAAATCGATAGGGGCGTAGCCGTGCTCGTCGAGCGCCGCCATGTCGGCGTCGTTGTCGCGGCGCGCCAGTAGTCCGGCGTGAATGGCCGGGTGAAGCGTCTTGACGCGCCCATCCAGTACTTCGGGCACGCCCGTAACGTCAGCCACGTCCGTCACCGACAGGCCCGCCTCGCGGAGCGTGGCCGCCGTGCCGCCTGTAGAGATCAGTTCAATGTCGAGGGCCCGGAGGCGACGAGCCAAATCGACGATGCCGGCCTTGTCGTAGACCGAGAGGAGCGCGCGACGAATGGGAACGGCGGCGTCGGAGGGCATGTGGGTGAGGGCTGTAGTGCTATTCAGTGTCGGGGGGAGTGCGACGGGGGTGTTGAGGATCGTCGATCCAGACGGTGCGGCCGTCGCGCCGCACGCGATCCTGGGCAAACAGGCGCAAGGCCTCAGGGTAGATCCGGTGCTCGACGGGCCGAACGCGGTCGGCTATGTCCTGCGGTGTGTCGTCGGCGTAAACGGGCACCGGCTCCTGCAGTACGATGGGACCGTGGTCGTACTCCTCGTCTACCAGATGGACAGTGGCGCCGGTCCAGTGGACGCCATAATCCAGTACGGCGCGGTGGACGTGCATTCCGTACATGCCCTGGCCGCCGAAGGCAGGAAGGAGGGCTGGATGGAGGTTGGTCATGCGGCCCCGGTAGGCATTGACCACGTTCGCTGGAATTTTGAGCATGTAACCCGCCAGCACGACAAACTCCACCTCGTACTCGGCAAGCGTGTCGAGCATCGCACGGCCGAAGGGGTGAGGCGCATCGTAGGCGGTGGGGGGGATAACGCTCGTTGGAACGCTATCGCGGTCGGCCCGCTCCAGCACGCCGGCTCCTGGGGTGTCGCTCACGCAACACACGACCTCGGCCGGGAGGTCGCCCGTCTCGGTTGCGTCCAGGATCGCCTGGAAGGTGGTGCCTCGTCCCGAGGCAAACACGGCGAGTCGCATCAGGCGACGGAGGGATTAGGGTGAGGGGCGAGGGCAGCGCCCGAAGAGAATGCCCAAGATGGGAGAGAGGGGAAGCAAATGCCAGCGCTGGGCCGGCAAATTTGCTGTGAGAACGGGCCGTGCGGCTACGCCCCGACTCCCACCTGCCGGAGAAAGGTGTGGGGGGCAGGCAGGCGGTCGTGCAGAACGTCCGGCTGCTGATCCGAAAGGGCAGCCCGCTCGTATCCGCCCGTACAAACTGCGATGGCCCGGGCGCCAGCGGCCCGGGCGCACGTGATGTCGTGGGGCGTGTCGCCAATCACTACGGCCTGCTGCTCCGGTTGGAAGTCGTGCCCGGCATGGGCGGCGGCCCGGCGCGAGGCGATGTGGGGCAACTGGTTGCGGTCGGCGTGGTCACTTCCGAAGGCGCCTATGGGAAAGTACTCGTCGAGGTCATGCACGCCAAGTTTTTCGTAGGCAATCGCTTCCACGTTTCCCGTGACCAGAGCGAGCTGGATGTCTGCGTGGTCGTGCAGTTGCTCCAACAAGGGGCGCACGCCGGGTAGCACCTCCACGTCTTCGGGGGTGAGTACCCCCGTCATAGCGTCGACGTACGCGTCGAGGGCTGCGCTCACCTCGGACTCGCCCGCGGGCAGGCCGTTTTCTTCCAGAATGGAAGCGAGAATGTTGGGGTCGGTGCGCCCCGAAAAAGAGACCCCGTCGGTCGTGATGGGATGATCGAGCAGAGAGGAGAGGGCGTGCTTGATGGTGTCGCGCCCCGCGCCATTCACGCGGACGAGCGTACCATCAATGTCGAAAAGAAGAAGCGTCATGACGCGGAAAGGGAGAGGGAATGGCAAATGGACCATGGAGGAAACGTCCGTGCCCCCTACCTGATCCCCTTCAGGCCGGGCAGGAAGAATTCAGCAACACTGCGCGAATAGGGGGGCAGAGGGCGACGGAGGCGAACCTCGTCGCGGCGCCTGACATTAAACGAATCGGCGTTCAGAGACGACCTCTCCGTCGGTTCTTGAACCCGCCTGTTTACGCGTATCTCTTCGTTTAGTCCCCGTCCCTGCATGGTCGATTCCACCGATACGGCCTCGCCCGATCGATCGCTCTACCTGATCGACGCGATGTCGCTGGCCTACCGGGCCCACTACATTTTCATCAGCCGTCCGCTCATCAATTCAAAGGGGCAGAATACCTCCGCCGCCTACGGCTTCACGAACTCCCTGTTGAAGCTCATCGAGGACCAGTCCATCGAGCACGCCGCGGTGGTGTTTGACGAGGGGGAGGAGGACACCTTCCGCAAGGAAATCTACGAGGACTACAAGGCCCACCGTGATCCACCGCCCGACGAACTGCTGGAGAACATTCCGTTTATCAAGGAGATTGTGCAGGCCCTCGACATTCCGGTGCTGGAGATGCCGGGCGTGGAGGCTGACGACGTGATTGGGACTCTTGCCAAGCAGGCCGAGGACGACGGGGCGGAGGTCGTAATTGTCTCCCCCGACAAGGACTTTAAGCAACTCCTCAGCGACAAGGTCTCCATTTACAAGCCAGCAAAGGGCGATCAGGACTTTGAGATTCAAACGGGAGAGACCTTTCGGGAAGAGCATCAGCTCGACCCGGTGCAGTTTATCGACATGCTGGCCCTGATGGGCGACGACAGCGACAATATTCCGGGGGTGTACGGCATCGGGCCCAAGACGGCCCAAAAGCTGCTCCGCGAGTACCATTCCGTCGAGAACTTGATTGACCACGCCGACGAGCTGAGTGGCAAGCGGGCACGGGAAGGGATGCAGGAGCACGCCGACGACGCCCGTCTCAGCAAGCGGCTGGTGCGTATTCGCACGGATCTCGACGTAGGGATGGAGTGGCAGGAGCTGCGCCGCCAGGCCCCCGATGAGGAGAAGCTCACCCGTCTCTTCCGTGAACTAGAGTTCGAATCGCTCGCCGACCGCCTCGATCTAGACAGGGGGGAGGAGACCGAGGAGGAACCGACAGAGGACCCGGATCTCGCGTTTGACTTCGGGCCCTACGAGAAGGTAAAAGAGCTGGACCCGGACGCGGTGGACTATCAGGTGGTCGAGACCCACGAGGAGCTAGAGTCGTTTGTGGATCGGCTTGGGGAGCACGACCGGTACGCCTTCGATACGGAGGCCACCTCGAAGGAGCCGATGTTCGCGGACCTCGTCGGCTTCTCGTTTAGCTGGGCGGCGGAGACGGCCACTTACGTGCCCACTCCGCTCCCCGACGGCACGCCCACCGATGCGGTGCTCGACGTGCTGCGGCCGGTGCTGGAGCGCGACACTGAGAAGGTGGGCCACAACCTGAAGTACGACCTCCTCCTGCTCAAGCAACACGGCCTGGAGGCGGGCGGCCCGCTCGTCGATACGATGGTGGCCCACTACCTAGTGGCCCCCGAGGAGAATCACAATCTCGACGACGTGTCTCGCTCGGTCCTCAACTACAAGATGGTGCCCATCGACGACCTGATTGGGGACGACACCGACCGGGATTCGATGCGCGACGTGGACGTGGCAGAGGCTGCGCCCTATGCCTGTGAGGACGCCGACATCGCGCTTCGCCTCGCCGACGAACTGGAAGGCCGTCTGGAGGAGGGCAATGTGCTGGACATCGCCCGCGACATCGAATTTCCGCTCATCCACGTCCTAGCGGCGATGGAGCACACCGGCATCGCGCTCGATACGGACGTGCTCGACGAGATTTCCGAGGGGCTCGAAGAGCGACTGGAAGAGATCGAAACCGAGATCTTCGACCTGGCCGGTGAGGAGTTCAACATCAACTCGCCCCAGCAGCTTGGCGAGATCCTGTTCGAGAAGCTCGACCTTCCGGTCATCTCGAAGACCCCAACCGGGAATCCCTCCACGAAAGAGAGTGTCCTCCAGGAGCTTTCTACCGACCACGACATCCCGGGACTCGTGCTCGACTGGCGCTCTACCTACAAACTCAAAAGCACATACCTCGACAGCTTGGGCGAGTTGGTGAATCCCGAGACGGGCCGCCTCCACACCAGTTTTAACCAGACGCGGACTTCGACGGGACGGCTCTCGTCGAGCGATCCGAACCTGCAGAACATCCCGATCCGCACCGAGCTGGGCCGCCAGATCCGACGCGCGTTCGTGCCACGCGAAGGGTGGCAATTGCTCGCGGCCGATTACGCACAGATCGAGCTTCGCATCCTGGCGTCCATGAGCGGGGACGAGGCCATGCAGGAGACCTTCCGGGCGGGCGGCGACATTCACACCGACGCGGCTTCGCGGGTGTACGGCATCGATCCCGCCGAAGTGACGCCCGACCAGCGCAGTAAGGCGAAAGAGGTAAACTATGGCATTCCGTACGGCATCTCCCCGTGGGGACTCGCTCAGCGCATGCGCATGCCGGTCGACGAGGCGCAGGACATCATCAAGCAGTACCGCAAGTCCTACCCCGGTGTCTCCCGCTTCCTAAACGACCTGGTGGAGAAGGCCCAGGAAAACGGATACGCCGAGACGCTGCTCGGCCGTCGCCGCTACCTACCGGACATCGACAGTTCCAATAGCAACCGCCGCAGTGCCGCCGAGCGTGTAGCAGTAAACATGCCCATCCAGGGCACCCAGGCGGACATGATCAAGATTGCGATGAACCGTATCCACGAGCGGCTCGCTAGGGAAGACTGGGCGACGCGGATGCTCCTGCAGGTGCACGACGAGTTGGTTTTTGAGGCCCCGCCCTCGGAACTCGATTCGGTGCAGGCCCTCATCGACGCGGAGATGCGCGAGGCCTTGCCGCTCGATGACGTGCCCGTGGTCGTGGACATGGACGTGGGCGACAACTGGCTCGAAGCCCATTGAGAGTGATGTGCTAAGAGCGAGTCGTGAACTGAAAGCCTCGATATGACCACGCTTCACGCAGCACCCTCGCCAATCATCGGCCTCTCCTTTCCGAACGTACGATTTTCGTATGGCCACACCGACCACCGCCCCGCCCCGCGACATCCCCGCGGCTTTCGAGTATCAGGAATCGTCCGACGGCATCGAATGCTACCGGCTCACCGAGAATGATCTCCGCGTGCTCCTGCTGCCGCAGGACGGCGCGCCGGTGGTCACGAGCATGGTGACCTACCACGTGGGCAGCCGAAACGAGCACACGGGCCACACCGGTGCCACCCACATGCTGGAGCATCTCATGTTTAAGGGGACCGAGCGGTATCACAAGCGCACCGGTACCTCCATCTTCGAGACGCTGCAGCGCGTGGGGGCGAAGGTGAACGCGTCGACTTGGCTCGACCGTACGAACTACTATGAGATGCTCCCCACCGAGCACCTCCCCCTTGCCCTCGACATCGAGGCGGACCGGATGCGAGGTGCCCTCATCGATCCGGCTGACGTGGAGGACGAGCGTACGGTCATTCTGAATGAGCGCGATCGGAACCAGAACGACCCGGTGTCCCGGCTCTTCGACGAGGTCTGGGCGGCGGCCTTTACGGCGCATCCGTACCACCACCCCACCATCGGGTGGAAAAGCGACATTGAGTCCATGACGCCCGGCGACCTGCGCGAGTACTACGACACGTTCTACTGGCCCAACAACGCGACGCTCTCCCTCGTGGGGGAGTTCGACCGTGGAGCGGTGCTCCACAACGTGGCCGAGCACTTCGGAGTCCTCGACACCGCCCCAAATAAAATTCCGCAGGTGACAACGGAGGAGCCCGAGCAAACCGGGCTGCGGCGGGTGACGGTGCGGCAGGAAGGACAACTGGGGGCGGTGCTCATGGGCTTCAAGTCGCCCCCGGCGCTGGAGGCGGACTCTGACGCCCTCGACGTGCTGGCGCGGATTCTGGCGTCGGGAAAGGGGAGCCGCCTCTACCGCCGATGCACCGATCAGGGCCTCACAAGCGACGTGTTCGGAATCAACTTCCGTCTTCGGGACCCTGGGCTCTTCTCCGTCTTTGCGTACCTCGCGCCCGAGCAGGACCACCAGACCGTTGAAGACGCCCTCTGGGAGACCATCGAGGACGTGCAGGAGAACGGGGTCTCGCAGGAAGAGCTCGATCGCGCCCGCAGTCAGCTCCGCGCCCAAATTGCGTTCGACCGTGACGGGCCCATGCGCGTCGCCTCGCAACTCAACGAGGCCCTCGCGGCGGGCGACTGGAAGCTGTACACCCAGTACCTCGACCGCCTTAACGACATCACCATTGAGGACGTGCAGCGCGTGGCACAGCTGTACCTGAACGACGAGGCCTGCACCATCGGCCGCTACGTGCCTACGTCCTAAGCTCTGCTGGCTGTTTCCGTCTCTTTTCCCACCCCTCCACCATGGCCCCTTCCCCTTCCTCGGCGTCGAACACCGCCGCCACCCCCGACCTCGCCTCCCGCATTCAGGACCGCCCCGTCGGACCCGGGCGGCTCCTTACCCTCCGCACGTCCGTCGACGAGGTCGTCTCGTTCCGCGGATCCTTCGTGGCAAATCCTGATCCCGCCGCGGGGGATGGCCTGCGGCAGAAGCTCACGGTGTCGCTGCTTGATAAGGGGACCGAACAGCGTGACCGGTTTGCCCTTGCCCGCGTGCTCGAAGATTGTGGGGCCACGCTCAATCTGTCGAGCGACGGCCTCTTCGTGGAAATGTCGGGACAGGCCCTAATCGACGATCTGCCGCGGGTGATGGACGTGGCGGCGGAAATGCTCCGTACGCCGGCCTTCGATCCAGAGGAGTTTGCCAAGGCCCGCGCGCAGGTAGCCGCCGACATTCAGCGACGAATGGAAAAAACCGCGGCCCAGGCCGCCGCGGTCCTTTCGCAGCGTCTATTCTCGGAGGGGCATCCCAATCACAGTCCCGCGCCGCAGACCCTGCTGGAGCGGTTGCAGGGCCTCACGGTCGAAGACGTGCGCCAGTACCACGACCGTCATTTTGGGGCCACGGAGTGGCGGCTCGCCATGGTGGGCGACCTGGAGCACGACGCTGTGGCCTCGGTCGTGGGGGAGGCCTTCGGGGGCTGGGTATCGCACGAGGCCCCAGCGGTCTACGAGATGGAGGCCGCGCCCGAAGAGGTTGGCCGCAGCGTGGTTCCCATGCCCGAGAAGTCCAACGTGGACGTCCGCCTCGGACACGCGCTGCCTCTCCGTCGAGACCACGACGACTATCCGGCGCTCTACGTCGGGAACTACATCCTCGGCGGCAATTTCGCGGCCCGCCTCATGTCCACGGTGCGCGACGAGCAGGGGCTCACCTACAGCATCCGGTCGAGCCTCTCCGGCGTGACCACCCAATACGCCGGCTCATGGCAGACGAGCGTCACCCTGAGTCACGACACGCTCGATGAGGGCATCGCGGCGACCCGAGACGTGATCCGCGCGTTCGTATCGGAGGGGGCCACTGCCGACGAGCTCGAGGACAAGAAGAC
Source organism: uncultured Bacteroidota bacterium (assembly GCA_913055845.1). GTDB lineage: Bacteria > Bacteroidota > Rhodothermia > Rhodothermales > Salinibacteraceae > Salinibacter. The sequence goes on from CAJXKO010000019.1 coordinate 37,082, forward strand.
CACCATCACCGGATCGTACACGGTGGGGCTCGCCACCACCAAGCGCCTCGCCCAGTCCATCCTCACCAATGCCGAGCGGGGGTTCGACGTCTCGTACCTGGACCGCTTCCCGGAAGAAATTGAGGCACTGACGCTGGAGGAGGTCAATGCTGCGGTGCAGCGCTACTTCGATCCCGAGGCCCTCCAAGAAGCCCTTGCGGGGACGCGTCCGGAGACGATCGAGGCGTGATCGGTCGCCTACGCGTCGTCGACTTCGTCCCGAATAATTGACAGCCGCTCCTCCGGCGAGAGCGGGGGTTCTTTCGGCATGATGAACGCAAGGGCGAAGTAGCCGAGCACGAACGGTCCGCCCGAGCCGATCACGCCCACGACAAATGCGATGCGGACGAGGGTGGGGTCGAGGTTGAGGTACTCCGCAATGCCCCCGCATACGCCCAGGAGTTTTTTGTCCGTCCGCGACCGCATGAGCTTCTTCTTGTCGGACTTTTCCGGTGCTTCCACCACCTTGGTCTCTCCGGTTTCCGCCTCCACCGCCTTCTTTTTGGTTCCTGACTCTTCACTGTCCCCGGACGACCGCCACGTGAGGAG